>JBOFTL010000719.1:0-6179 GCA_051652045.1 Microcoleus sp.
TTTGCTCGATCCCCTAAAACAACTGCAAAAAGGCGGCATGAGCTTGTAGCTCCATCTTCTTCTTTGTTCCTGATTCTCGGTGAGGTTTTAGGCTTGAGGTTTTAGGTTTTAGGTTGGAGATGTATTCCCTACCGCCTACTACCTACCACCTCATACCTAATTCATCCTTCATCCTTCTTCTCTCATCCTTCATCCCTGATCCTTCATCCTTCATCCTTCATCCCTGCTCCTTCTTCCCTCATCCTTCTTCCCTCATCATTCATCATTCATCCTTCTTCCCTCATCATTCATCCTTCTTCCCTCATCCTTCTTCCTTCTTCCATCATCCCTCATCCCTCATCCTTCTTCCCTCATCATTCATCCTTCTTCCTTCTTCCTTCTTCCTTCTTCCTTCTTCTTCCTTCTTTTTCCTTCTACTTACAAAACAGGATAAAGCTATGACTTACCAATTCCAACATTCTGCTAATAATTCCCAAGTAGGAATCAAACCCGAACAATTGGATGAGATAATTACAGCCATCCTGGCAGGCAAGTATTCTTGGGCTTGTTTTTTACTATTGCGCTGCACGGGTTACAATCCTCTCGATTACATTCCTTACCGCACTTCCAATCGCTTGCTCAAGGAAAACAGCCAAGCAGGAAAAACCGACATTCAGTCTGGGGAAACTAAGGCTGGTAAAAGCAAAATTTCCGACTTAGATCACCTGGAGGTAGTGCAGGAAAAACGGTCAACTCTTAAAGGAGGTTATGTAGCTCGATCTGTTAATGAGTTGAGTGCAGGTGCGACTGGTTTTGTAGCTGAATGCGATCGGGCAGCTTTAGCAAATATCGAGGCTTTGCCGGTTGAAAATCGCACATTTTTTACCGGACTTAAATTGCGTTTATTTAATGCCAAATTTTGAAAAGGACAAGCGATCCCCCTCGCATCCCCCTTAGAAAGGGGGACTTTAAGACTTTTACTCCCCTTTTTCGTAGGGGCGAAGCGAAGCGGAGGGAATCCCCCCCGCGATCGCCCCGGCTGGGGAGGATCTTAAAGCTTGAAAATGCTCTCTAGTCCGCAAAATTCTGCAGGTCCGAGATTTGTGCAATCTTGTAGATTGTACTTCACTCGATCAATTAGTCAAATACAAGTAAAATAAAAATATCTTTATCCCGTTAGAACAACTGCGCCCTCAACTGTCCCAGGTCAGCTATGAACTTAACTGAATATACAGAAGCAAAACGAAAAGCAGCTAAAAAAATTAGCAGCGATCTTCGAGAACGCTGGAATAACCGCATCGTTCAACGAGGATTGCACTTGATGGGCGAAGCAGGTGCCGTGCAGTATTTAGCCGATTACGGACGCGGAATTGGTACGGCAAAAGTTATCGGTTTAGCATTGTGTGCGGAGTCGGAAGGATACCCGGAGATGGCGATCGGTTTTTGGAAAAAAGCCTGGGAGTTAGAAACAGGAGAAAAGTCGATCGCCCTCAATATTCCCGACAATTCGATCGCAAATATCGCTCCTAAAAAATCAACTTCCCGCACTAAAAAAGTAACTGCCGACACTCCCAACATTCCCGAATTGCCACCTCACTTGCAGCCGGGAAGAATTGTTACCATGCAGCCGGTTGATGCCCCCAGCGATCGATCGTATTACATCGAAAATCCCGATTATTGGGGACAGCCGAAGCGTGACGGCAATCGAGTAATCGCGATCGCCACTAAAGATCGAGCATACTACCAATCACGATCGACCAACTTGCGGCAGCAAGCATCAATTGAAATCGATCGGGCTTTAATAGAAACAGCAGCGAAAATTGGCACTTTTGTTTTAGACGGCGAACTCTATTACAAAAGCTGTACCGGCAGCGAACACCGCACGGGTTCGCAAGCTGCTACAGTTAATATAGAAAGCGGCTTTCCTACCGTCCAACCGCAAGCAACGTATGCCATTTTTAAATGCTTATTTTTTCAAGGAAAGGACTTAACTCAGGTTGCCGAGTCCGAACGCATTGCCACCGGAGTTACAGTCGGGGAAATGCTGGTAAGTTTATCTCCAGAATTTGAAATAGTCCCGACATATCGCACCGCTACTGAAAAACTTTTACTGGCAAAGCAGCAGGAAGCAGAAACTAGAGAAGGAGAAGTGTGGATTTTGCATGACTGCCGTTATGTTGGAGGCAAAGATGTGAAAAAATTTCCGATGGTGCGGACTAAATACGCTCAAGAATTCGATGTTTTTATTACCAAATTGACGCTGACAAAAGTTGCGGGACGGCCGTTTAGCGCGATCGAAGTTGCGAGAGAAATTGACGGCAAATTAGTGCCGCTAGGAACGGTGGGAACGGGTTTTAGCCTTGAGGAAATGCAGGAAATTGCCCGACTTCATGAGGCTAATCCTGGGGGAGTTAAAATCAAAGTGCGATCGCAGGGTTTTACGGAAAGTGGCAAATTGTGGCACGCGAGATTTCTGGAGTTTTGTTAAGATGGATCGAAGTTTAATACAAGTTTCGATCGCGGAATTCTGATAGCAGAGCCCTTGCCAAAAACCCGGTGTCTGGGATTGGTGCCCGATCTCAACTACAAACTCGCCTGTCGCCTGCAAGCGAACCATCTCGATTTCGGTTCAGTTTGCTGTGACGAAATACTTAACAGGAAAGACGATCGAGCATTCCTGCAAAAACGCTCAAAATCTGATATTTCTATATTTATTGCGCAAATTGCGCCAACCGCCGATCGAAGTCCCCACCTGCGGTAGGCTAGATCGGGTAAATATATCGGCTCCTAAACCAGCATCGCTCCTATGTCTCCGATCGCATCCGCCCCCTCCAGAACCGTCCGCATCGGTTCCCGCAAAAGCCAACTCGCCCTAGTTCAAACTCACTGGGTGCAAGCAGAGCTTCAGAAACACTTTCCCGATCGTACTTTTGAAGTCCACACGATGGCAACACAAGGCGACAAAATTCTTGATGTCGCCCTCGCCAAAATTGGCGATAAAGGACTTTTTACCAAAGAATTAGAAACGGGAATGCTCAATCATGAAACGGACTTTGCCGTGCATTCTCTGAAAGATTTGCCTACCAATTTGCCCGAAGGTTTAATTTTAGGATGCGTCACCGAACGCGAAAATCCGGCTGATGCCCTCGTGGTTCACGAAAAACACAAAGACAAGCAACTCGAAACCCTGCCGGAAGGTGCGGTTATCGGCACTTCTTCGCTGCGGCGACTCGCCCAACTGCGGCATCATTTCCCGCATTTTGAATTTAAAGATATTCGCGGCAATCTCAACACTAGACTCGCCAAATTGGATGAGGGCGGTTACGATGCAATTATTTTAGCAGTTGCAGGACTGGAAAGATTGGGAATGAGCGATCGCATCCATCAAATTATCGCTCCCGAAATCTCTCTCCATGCAGTCGGACAAGGCGCTTTAGGCATTGAATGCCGCGCTGGAGATCCGGAAATTCTGGAAGTAATTAAAGCTTTGGAACATTCGGAAACCGCCCAAAGATGTTATGCCGAACGCGCATTTTTGCGGGAATTGGAAGGTGGCTGTCAAGTGCCGATCGGTGTTAATACTAACATAGAAAACGGTCAATTAACTTTAATCGGCATGGTAGCCAGTCTTGACGGCAAGCGGTTAGTTAAAGATACTGTAACTGGTGATGCCGAAACTGCCGAAATGTTGGGAATTGACCTCGCTCACCGCTTGCGGAAACAAGGAGCTCAAGAAATTTTAGAGGAGATTTTTGTCGAAGTTCAGCGCGGTTCTTAAGTACAGAAAGCATCGATTCTTAAATGCTACTGCTGCTGCAATATTGCGGTTATCAAGTTAACAGGAATTACGCAAAAATTACGCAAAAAGTAGCTTGACGCGCTACATACAGCAGTAAGGTGTGCAGTGCGCGCCTTACATACAGGATGGGTGCGTAAGTCCTGTTAAAGTGAGGTTCACGGGCGATCGATTGTCAATTATTAGTTACCAATCGTCAAGCTTACCTCATTATCCCGAAAAATTCTATTAATATCCATCCCAAATCTACAATTAAAAATCCACAAGCGATCGGCAATTTATCTAAGTTGGGGAAAGGCAAACTATGAGCGATCTGGAAAGTACATTAAAATTAGAAGTGGCAAAAGTTCAACAACTTTACCGCAAAATGGAGGCCGATCGCAATGCTTTGCAAAAGCAAGTAAGCGAACTCAAAGCTCAGTCGGGAAATTTTGCTAATGCAGTCGATCGAGTCTTACCTTCCGTAGTTTCAGTGTACGTCATGGATTGGGATTTAGAAGAAGAAATTTCTTCTGGCAGTGGCTTTTTTGTCTCCCCTGACATCATTGTAACTAACTATCACGTTATCGAAGATATAGCCGAGGAAGATTATTTCTATGAAGAAGATGAAGTCGAACTGGTTTTAGTGGAAACTTATGCAGGAGAAATGAGACTGGCAGAGGTAGTATTTACCGGCAACTCAGAAGAAGATTTAGCTTTGCTATTAGTTACAGATTTTATCATCGATCCGGCAACCGGAGAACAAATAGAATCTTCTCGAGAATATGCTCCCTTAGAGTTGTCTTTTGATGTCAAAATCGGCGATCCAGTAATTGCGGTAGGCAACCCTTTAGGCGAGTTGGCTGCAACAGTAAACCAGGGAATTATTAGCGCAATTCGCGAACCCGACGAGTATCCCACGGGAGAGGAAGAAGACGGCGATCTTGCAGAAGTGAAAATATTACAAACTGATGCAGTAATCAATCCGGGAAATTCCGGCGGCCCGTTAATTAATGCGGCCGGTCAAGTGGTGGGAGTAAATACCTGGGGCTGGGAAGAAGCCGACAGTATTAATTTAGCAATCGCCGCCGAAGCTTTGGATGATTTTTTAGCCGGATTTGAAGAAACTTTCGAGGGCGAACCCGAAGAGGCATAAAAAGAGGATCGATCGCGGGTCTTATGCAAAAATTTGGTAATAGGTAATTGGTAATTGGTGATAGGTAATTGGTAATTGGTAATTGGTAATTACATACGATCTATTACAGATTATACCAAATCCGGGTTTATTACCCCCTTTATTGTCATTGCGAACGAGCGTGAAGCATAAGTCCTACGGACAGGCTCCGCCAACGCAGAGTCTCTGGTTTCAAACGAAGGATTTATCATGGGGATGGATAACCCAGATTTGGTATTACCCCTCTAATACCAATTTCATAAATATTTGCTCTTGATGCAATTAAGCCCCCCCTTACCAAGGGGGGGTAGTTATGTCGTGCTACTTTAGGAAATTGGTATAACTTACCTCAAACCTAAAAGTATGAAGTCGGCAAAAATCTTGCGTTGGCGGGTGCGGTGAAGGGCTGATGCTTTGCTTCACTTCATGGATCTCGCACCAGACATAACTATGAATTTTCGCAGAGACTTACTTCCTGAAAATTGCTATAATGTTACAGATTCACTAAAAAAACCTGTTTCTTCTGTCCTAATTTTTTGTGGCAGATTCACTTTTTTAACGCAACATTTTGTATTTTTGTTACAAGTTTGGAACTCCCAATAGAAAGAGATTACGATCGACCAAATAGGACTTACGCAGGACTTACCCAAGTAAAGAGATCCCCCCAGCCACCTTAAAAAGGTGGGAGTAAGAGTGCAGTATCGAACTCCTCATTTTTAAGAGGGATTTAGGGGGAGCAAGAATAAAAGTCAGGTGCATCGGTGCAACAGTTCACGCTATTTACAACTATTAAGTAAAGTCGCACCATACCAGGATAAAACAGTTTGTAGTGAAAACTTGGATCTGCCGTTTGTAGTGAGGACTTTAGTCTGGAAATTTAGCAGATAACCAACAGCGAATAATTGCGATCGACCATCGACTATCAATTGTCAATCCTCAACAGTCAATTGTCAACCCTTAACTGTCAATTGTCAACTGTCAATTGTCAACTCTCAACTCTAAAGTTATGAATACCAGCGAACTCAAACGCGAAATCAAATCAGAAAATCCCGGAATTTCTGGCGGCGTAATTCGCCTCAAACCCCAGCAATTCATTCACGTACTCGACAACAATACAGGCGTTACCAGACTCGAAGTCGGGCCGCAAACAATTACTTTGCGCGATCACGAACGCTTGATTTTAAAACCAGAACCGACCATCGTCGTGCCGCCGCGCCACTATTGCATTGTAGCAAATCCCGTATTGCGAGA
>JBOFTL010000720.1:0-2727 GCA_051652045.1 Microcoleus sp.
ATTTAACAGCAAATCAAATTCGCCCGATCGATCTAGTTGCAGTCAATCTGTATCCATTTGAACAAACAATTGCCAAGCCGGGAGTCAGCTTAGCAGATGCGATCGAACAGATAGATATCGGCGGACCTGCGATGTTGAGAGCATCAGCAAAAAATCACGCTCACTTAACAGTTTTGTGCGACCCAAAACAGTACAATTCTTATTTAGAAGAAATGCGAAACAATGGCGGCGCGACCTCATTAGACTTTCGGCAAAAATGCGCCCTAGCAACATTCCAACATACAGCCAACTACGATCGGACGATCGCGGATTACCTCAGCAGTCAATCTGCCACGGTATCGACTCTATCCTCCCAATTTAATCTATCAGGAATCGAGCAGCAAAATCTCCGCTACGGTGAAAATCCCCATCAAAATGCCACTTGGTATCAAACCGGAATTACCCCCACAGGTTGGACGACTAGCAGCATCCTTCAAGGCAAAGAATTAAGCTACAACAACCTAGTAGATTTAGAAGCAGCCAGGAGGTTAATTGCAGAATTTCCCGACACTCCAGCAGCCGCAATTCTCAAACACACAAATCCTTGCGGCGTCGCCCTGGGAGACACCCTTGCAGAAGCTTATCAAAAAGCTTTTGACACCGATTCAGTATCGGCTTTCGGTGGCATTGTCGCCCTCAACCGCCCCATTGATGCAACCACCGCCACCGCCTTAACTCAAACATTTTTAGAATGTATAGTAGCCCCTGGGTGCGAAGCGGAAGCCGAAGAAATCATTAAGAAAAAACCGAAAGTTCGGGTGTTAATTTTGCCGGATTTGACTCAGGGACCGATGCAAACAGTTAAAATAATCGCAGGAGGTTTGCTCGTGCAAGATTCAGACGACGCAGTAGAAAAAACTAGCACCTGGCGTGCAGTTACTGAAAAACAGCCGACAGCAGGAGAATTAGCAGAGTTGCTGTTTGCTTGGAAAGTAGCCAAACACGTCAAATCTAATGCTATAGTTGTAACGCGCGATCGCACTACCATCGGTGTTGGTGCCGGACAAATGAACCGCGTCGGTTCGGTTAAAATAGCGTTAGAGCAAGCAGCAGAAAAAAGCCAGGGAGCCATTTTAGCCAGTGATGGATTTTTCCCCTTTGACGACTCTGTAAAAACAGCAGCCGCTGCGGGAATAATTGCCATCGTCCAACCGGGAGGAAGTATGCGCGATCGAGATTCGATCGAAGCTGCAAACCAACTCGGAATTACCATGATGTTCACCGATATCCGCCACTTTTTACATTAGAAATTCTAGCGAGATCCTCCCTAGCCCTCTTAATAAGGTGGGACTGGAAACTGCTTAAAGTTCCCCTTGTTAAGGGAAAATTTAGGGAGCGATAACTATTTAATTTCCTGACAATTCAACTGTCAACTTGCAACCGCAGATAAAGGCAGATTAACGCAGATTAACGCAGATAAATTCGATTCCGCCCTTGGCGGATGCTTCGCTTTCCGACTCTCAACGATCGACTCTCAACTCTCAACTCTCAACTATCAATTTATGACATCCACTCAACAACAAATTAAACCCCAAGACGTAAAAGTTAAAATCCTCCTTACCGGCGGACATCAATGCACAGTCACCCTCAAATCCGACACGCCCCTACTGCACAATCTTGTCAAAATATTAGTCGATCGCCCCCAGCAAACACCAGGTTTTTCCACCTTATTTCAAATTCCTATAGATGAAGGGCGATCGGCCCTTTGCTTTCCCGGCGAACACCTAGTCGGCTTAGTAACTGAACCGCCACTTTACTTACAGCAACAGCAACAACCGCAGCAGGAAATCCCCCTAGAAATTATCCGCGAAAATCCTCCAGAAATTCCCCCAGAAGTTACCCCAGAAATTCCTGAAACTGCCCCTGAAAGAGATGACTTAATCTCGCGTTACGCCCAAATAGATAACTTTTTAACTGCCGCAGAAAAGAACAAATTAATCAAATACGTTTTAGCAAAAGAATCAGCATTCGTCCCCACCAGTACCTCAACTAATGCTGAAGACTACCGCCGATCGATGGTACTTCATACCTTCCCCGAATTTTCCGAATTGATGGTGAATCGCATTAAAGCTATTCTCCCCGATGTACTTCGCAAATTAAATATTCCCGCATTTGCGATCGGCGACATAGAATCTCAATTAACGATGCACAATCACAACAACTTTTACAAACTCCACAACGATAGCGGATCGCCAGATACAGCCAGTAGATTTTTCACCTACGTTTACTATTTCAATCGGGAACCTAAAGCTTTTACAGGAGGCGAACTGTTAATTTACGACAGCAAAATTGAGAACAATTTCTACGTAGCGGCCGACACCTTCAGAAAAGTAGAACCTCGCAATAATAGCATCGTATTCTTTCTAAGCCGCTATATGCACGAAGTTTTGCCAGTTAGTTGTCCTTCCAAAGTTTTTGCAGACAGCCGCTTTACTATTAATGGCTGGGTGCGCCGATCGGATAATAGTTGAGAGTTGATAGTTGATAGTTGATAGTTGTAGTGCGAGCGTCCCCGCTCGCGATCGATTTGTAGGGTTCGACCTCAAACTCGCAGGCGTAGCCAGCGCGTTGGCGCAGCCTCGCGTAGCGATAGCGCTGATAACGAGCGTAGCATCTGAGAGTTTGAGGTCGAAAGGTGCCCCCGTGCCCGCCCTCGTAGTTGATAGTCGATCGCTGACAATTGACAGT
>JBOFTL010000721.1:0-4924 GCA_051652045.1 Microcoleus sp.
CAAATGTGACAAATTAAAATAATATCATCCTGCCACAATCCTAAATCCTCTTGAATTTTCGATTTTCGATTTTCGACTTGAATTCCCAATCCCCAATCCCCAATCTCAAATCTCAAATATCTCAATCTCCCAATCTTCCAATCAAACAATCTCAAATATCTCAATCTCTCAATCAAAAAATCTAAAATCTAAAATCTAAAATCAATCATGTATTGTCTCAATCCCGATTGTCAATATTCTCATAATTCCAAAAACGATCGATTTTGCTCGAAATGCGGATCTCACCTGCTACTCAAACAGCGGTATCGCCCGATCGAACTAATAGGTGAAGGTGGCTTTGGCAAAACTTTTTTAGCAATTGATGAAGACATTCCTTCCCATCCTCGATGTGCCATCAAGCAATTTTCATTTCACGATCGCGATCCCGAACTTTGCCGCAAAGCACTCGATCTATTTCATCAAGAATCATTGCATTTGGACGAACTGGGAAAACACCCGCAAATTCCCGATTTGTTAGGCTGTTTTGAAGAAGAAGACCGAATTTATATAGTTCAAGAGTTTATTGACGGACCGACTCTCAAACAAGAATTAGATTGCACTACTTACACCGAGGCTCAGATTTGGCAACTACTGCAAGATTTATTGCCAGTTTTGCAATTTATCCACGAACGCCGCGTCATTCACCGCGATATCAAACCAGATAATATCGTGCGCCGGCAATCCGATAACAAACCTGTTTTAATTGATTTTGGAATTGCCAAATTGCTAACCGATTCGGCAATCCTCCGGGCGGCAACTTTAATCGGCAGCCAAGATTATTTTGCACCGGAACAAATGCGGGGGAAAGTATTTCCTGCTAGCGATCTTTACAGTTTAGGTATTACTTGCGTGCGGATGCTGACGCAGGTGCCGCCTTTGGATATGTACGACTTCGATCGCGAAAAGTGGTGGTGGAGAGAATACCTGCCAAAAGGTACGAGTATTAGCCCTCAATTGGGACAGATTTTAGATAAATTACTGCAACCTCCTCTCAAGGATCGCTACAGTTTTGCTGCCGAAGTTTTGCAAGATATCGATGCAGCAATAGCAGCGGGCGATTTTAATTGTTTGCAGTCGATCGCGCCGCGATCTATCTAACTATTCTGCCCGCTTGTAATTCATCACCAAATCCAACCGCGATAAAGAACTTTTCGCGGATTCCCGCACGTAAGTATCAACTGTTTCATCATTAGCAAATGTGTTGAGAACTTCCACGCAGCGCGGATCGCCCACAGAAGCCAGCGCGTTGACAATTGCCACCTGTACCGCCACATTATCTGTTGTATTCAGCGCTTCTGTCAAAATGTCAAAAGCTGCGGAACCCATCTGCCCCAAGGCCATGACGGCGGCAATGTGAACCACGGGATTGGCATCACTAATTGCTGTTTTCAATCCCTGCAAACCGACTTCTGGGAAAGCTAATTCTGGATAATTAACTGCTATTTGTGCTAGTGCTTTTGCCGCACTTCCCCGCACCGTTACATTGTCGCTGTTTAACAATGCGTCAACGACTGGAGGTACGGCATCTTCACCGATCGCGCCTAAAGCTTTGACGGCCGCCCGACGGTAGGTAACATCTTCATCATCTAAGATGCTTACCAGTTTAGTAATTGTCTGTGCGTCGTAAGCATCGGCTATTTCATACATTGCCCGATCGCGCATATTCGGATTCGGGTGTTTTAGTTGTTCAAACAAAGCATCTGTTGTCATAAGAAGGAAGAAGGAAGAAGGAAGGCACGACACGGATTCGGACACGGATACACGGATGAATTTTCAGAAAATTGTCCATTCTTCGGAATCAGAAAGAAAGAAATAAGAAGGAAGGACGAAGGACGAAAGAAGGTAGAAGGCATAAGGGGAGATTGGGAGAATTCTCTAATTACCAATTACTAATTACCAACTGTCAATTGTCAATTGTCAACTCTCAACTATTTTATGAGCTTTGATTTTAGCTTTTACTAACCAATCTAAGTCAGCAGCAGCACTGGCATATCCGCTGAGATCGCCTAGTTTTTCGAGGGCCATTAAAGCAGCATACTGCAAATCCCAAATTTTTGTTGTCAAACAAGCTTGCAATAAAGGAATCGCGCGCTTGTCTCCGAGTTCGCCCAGGGCGATCGCAGCCGCCGCGCGGGATTTTTGAAACTGCGGTTGGGTGTTTTGCAAAGCTTCCAATAACAAATCCCAAGCTGGAGAATGTTTCAGCCAACCAAACAATTTTATCACATGAAAATGCGCTCCATAGTCATTATTTGCTTCTTCTGCAAAAGTAGCAAACAAGGCGGCTGGTGCTTCCTCGGAATAATTTTCCAGAATTGTTTGAATTGCTAAATAGCAACGACCAAAATCCGTTTCATATAATTCGTGAATCAGAAAGGGTAAATCTGGTAATTTTTCATAACTGTGTACTAAATCCAAATCCCCTGGTTCATCCCGTAATGTGGTTTCTAAATAGGGTTGAACGCTGGCAAACGTCAGGGATTTGTCAGCAATTCCTGCTTCGGCTAGCATCCGAATTCCCCTCAGCCGAAAGACTAAAGATACGGGACATTTGGCAATATTAGGAATTGCATCGTAGTAGCGCGCATCAATCAAATCCTGGATTGATAATCGCCGTCCCAATACGTTTGTGTGTTGCAACATCGCGACAACTTTTCCCATTTGAGAAAAGTCTCTTGTCAAGCGACAAATTCCGGAGATCGCAGCACTAGCAGTGGGCGGATCGATATCGCCGGTAAAGTTGCGAATTCTTTCTATAGCTGGAGCATAATTCAATTTAGTTAAAGTGTGGATAATTACGCGGTAAGTTTGTCCCGGTTTATCCAACAATCGAGCAACTTCTTCTAAAATCTCGGCATCTTGAGTGCCAATTTCGCCGATCGCCCAAACGGCATTTTCCACTGTGTAACAATCATTATCGCTCAAACAAGTACGAATCACAGGTAATGCTTGAGAGGCTTGCAGCCTTCCCAGAGTTTCCACCGATTTGCGACGCACGATGCGGTTTTCCAGCACCGGATCTGTTTGCTCTACTGCTCGCATCAATGCCGCGATCGAGCGTTCTGTAGGAAAATTGATTAAATGGGAAGCGGCTATGTAACGGGAATCCTCTTCACCAATTTCAGATTGCGGCGTATCTAAAAGCTCGATCGCCCGATCTTCGGTTAAATTAAAAATACTAAAAAAGCGCTTATCCATAGAGAAAGATTTTAGATTTTAGATTTTAGATTTTAGATTTTAGATTTTAGATTGTTCGATCGGGAGATTGGGAAATTCTAGATTTTAGATTTTAGATTTTAGATTGTTTAATTGGGAGATTGTTTGATTGTTCGATTTACCAATTACCAATTACCCATTACCCATTACCCATTACATGATAACAAGCCCAGGAATTCTTTACCCTTACTTCACCGAAATTGGTAAAGCAATGAGCCAAGAGTTCCTAGACTTGTCAGCGTATTAACTACCCAGTCGCGAGATTGCAAACCTGCCAATTAACTAGGACAGAGAGTTGATCGCGTAGTCGAGAAGAGCGTTGTACTCAGTCAAAGCTTGAGCGGACATATCGCGAGGAGTGCAACCGCGATTGCGAGCAAAGCTTAATGCTTCAACGTAAGGAGCGGTAGGTAAGCCCAAAGCGCGATAAACTTCGCGTTGACCGGCAATACCCCATTCGTCGAGGGGGCCTGTGCCGCCAACAACTAAGCAGTATTGGATCAAGCGCAGGTAGTGCTTGATGTCGCGGTGGCATTTTGCTTTGAAAGTATCGGTGGAGTTAGCTTCACCGGCATTGTTCAAGTAAGGATACTTTTTGATGCAAGCATCATAAGCTTCTTTAGCAACTGCATCCAAGTTGCCACCCAGTTTTTCTGCAGCTTCTAAACGAGCGGCAGAGCGTTGGATAGAACCTTGTACTGATTCTAAATCTGAGGTGCTGGGGAAGCGTCCTGCTGCATCAGCAGAGGAAATAGCGGTGGTGATAACTGATTTCATTTCCTAAAACTCCTAAAGTGATTGTGACTGCGAGCGTAGTTGTAATTTTGCTGAGCGAATTGCTATTAGCAACAAACTAGCTCAGGGCAGAAATAACGCGATCGAAGTAGCTGGAAGCTTCAGCAACCAAGCTTGCGCAACGATCTTCTACTACAGGAGTACCCATTTTGCGGAGTTTAGCACCAGCGCGAGCTTCGCTAGGAGTATCAGAAATGTGAGCGGCGGCTTGAGCCTTCATGATTTGAACGGCACGCACGGTGGAGGTGGTGGGTACGCCCAAAGCTGCATAGGTTTCTTTCAAACCATTCAAGCAACGGTCATCAAGAACTGAAGCATCACCAGCCAACAAAGCGTAGGTAACATAGCGCAGGACGATTTCTGCATCGCGCAAGCAAGCAGCCATGCGACGGTTGGGGTAGCAGTTACCACCAGCTTGAATCAAGCCTTGGTTTTCGCAGATCATACCGGCAACAGCATCAGAAACCATGCAGCTAGCGTTGCTGGCGATCGCGTTTACGGCATCCAAGCGTCTGTTGCCGCTGGCAACGAAAGCTCTGAGGGCAGCAATATCACCGACGGTGGAGGTGCTGGCATCGGCTGCAACTACAGCTCTTGAAAAAGCGTCAAGCATTGAGTTCTCCTTAACTTAGACGACAAAAGTTGTTTTTTATCTGAGTCGGTCAACTGTGTGACGAACTTGATGGTCTTGAATATATCCCCGGCCAGTTGTCTCTGTCTCATTCCTTAAAAACAAAGTAACAATTTGTTACTTTTGTCGTTAAAAGCACTTTTTTGGGGTTCTCTTGACAGTCGTGTATTATGTATGTAGTATAGATTGGGCAAGCAGAGGACAGACAAAAACCTTGATTTTCCGTGGGTAGAGGACGTTTAA
>JBOFTL010000722.1:0-5534 GCA_051652045.1 Microcoleus sp.
GTCAACTGTCAACTATCAACTGTCAACTGTCAACTTACTCCATAATGGCGCTTTGATTTAAAACAATTAATTTCTTAAATGCTTCGTTATCCAATTCTGTCAACCACGATTCATCCGCGCCGACGATCGATCCTGCCAGCTTCTTCTTATCTTCCAACATTTCCTCAATCCGCTCTTCTAAAGTTCCCATAGCTACAAATTTGTGGACGAAAACATTGCGCTGTTGACCGATCCGAAAGGCGCGATCCGTCGCTTGATCTTCGACTGCTGGATTCCACCAGCGATCGAAGTGAAATACGTGGTTAGCTTTGGTCAAAGTAATCCCTACACCTCCTGCTTTGAGGGACAGCACAAATATTGCAGGCTCTGTTTCAGGATTTTGAAATTCGGCGATCGTTTGTTCTCGTTTCTTGCGAGATGTACTGCCGGATAGATAGTATGTTTTGTAATGGCAGGTTTGACGCAAATACTTTTCTATAGCCTGACCCAATTCAGTAAATTGAGTAAATATCAATAAACTTTCTCCTTCTTCTAATACTTCCTCTACCATTTCACTCAGACGGGTGAGTTTGTGCGATCGCTCTGGTGTAAATTCACTGCCATCCTGCAAAAACTGCATTGGATGATTGCAGATTTGTTTTAACTTGGTGAGCGTCGCTAAAATCAATCCTTTGCGCTGAATTCCCTCCAATTCATTGATTTTTGTTTCGACATCTTTGACTACTGCTTGATAGAGAGATGCTTGTTCCTTAGTCAGATTGCAAAACAGTTTTTGTTCGACTTTATCTGGTAAGTCTTTGATGATGGATTCATCCGTTTTAACCCGACGTAAAATAAACGGTTCTACTAACTTTTTCAGAGTTACGGATTGACGGAGATCGTTGTTTTTTTGAATCGGTAATTCAAAATTACGCCGAAATTGGGTTTGATTACCCAGATAGCCTGGATTGAGAAAGTTAAAGATTGACCACAAATCTAACAGGCGATTTTCGATCGGCGTTCCCGTCAATGCCAACCGATGGGGTGCATTTAGTTTTAGAATTGCTTTGGAGAGAGCTGCTTTGGGATTTTTAATATTCTGCGCTTCATCAAGTACGATGCGGTGCCATTTAATTTCACTCAGCAACTTAGCATCGAGTCTCGCTAAAGCAAAGGATGCGATTACCAAATCGTTTTC
This sequence comes from Microcoleus sp., assembly GCA_051652045.1. Classification (GTDB taxonomy): domain Bacteria; phylum Cyanobacteriota; class Cyanobacteriia; order Cyanobacteriales; family Microcoleaceae; genus Microcoleus. Next base: position 1,178 of record JBOFTL010000722.1, read on the forward strand.
CCGACAGAGTTGTTTAAATGCTTTGCTTTCTTTGGTTCGTTGCGGGCCGTGATGGATTGTTGCCTGCAATTGCGGTGCGAATTTCTGAATTTCACGATCCCAGTTACCGAGGACTGATGTGGGTGCAATCAGTAAGGTGGGCGGGATATTTTTTACCCCTGCTTCTCGTGCTATTTCTCGCTCCTGCAGCAGTCTAGCAATCACCTGAATTGTTTTGCCCAAACCCATATCATCGGCAAGACAACCGTTCAATCCTAGCTGTTCCAAATATTGCAGCCAGGATACTCCTCGCTTTTGATATTCCCGCAGATTACCTTGCAAATGTTCGGGATTTTCGATCGCCCGCAGTTGACTTTTATCACCCAATTTGTCCAGCATTTCGGCTAAACTACTGTCGCGATCGACCTCCAATTCTATATCGTTATTATCTTCTGTTGTTAGCTTCAGAAAATCCAACAAACTCAATTCTGGATTATCTTGCTGGTGAGTTTTCCAGAATTCCAGCATTTGCCGCATCTTATCCCGATCGAGTTCCAACCATTGCCCTCGGAACTGCACCAACGGGGTTTTGGCACTCACTAATTGGTTCCATTCCTGTTCGTTAACTTGTTCACCGCCGATCGCCAAATCGTACTGATACTCTACCAGTCGATCGAACGAAAAATATTGCTTGCTTTTATCTTCTCCTACGCTAAGAGATTTACCCTTGGCTTTGAGCCGAACTTTTGCCCGCTGTCGGCCTTGGGGAGTGTACCACGCAGGTACAACCACTTTATAACCTGCATTTTCTAACACCCACGCAGACTCTTTAAGAAACCCAAATGCTGACTCCAAATTTAGCTCAATTCCGATCGGCCGGTCAGTTTCTAATCCCTCCCATAAGATAGGATAAATCCGAGCCACGTAGCCCAAATTCATCAGCAATTGTTGCTCAAATCCTCTTCCCATTTGATTCTGGACTTGTTTTCGATCGGGAGCACGCATCCGCCAATAGTCTTGCAGTGGTAAACGCAGCGAAGGATCGGCCTTGGGTGCAACCTGAAACTGAAGTTCCCAAGCAGCCTCTGAGTGGTCTGGATCTTGTAATTTAAAGTAGAGATGAAAGGATTGCTCCGATTGAGTGCGATCGATCCGATAGCGCCATGTTTGCCATTGTTTTAACTGTTCCAAATTAGTATTTGCAACTTTACCACTACCGCGCAAACAGTCATAAACTAGAGAATCAGCAATGGTTTTTTCAAAAGCTTGCGTTATCGGCAAATGAGTCATAATATCGACCAACAAAGACTCCGAAAAATGGCGCAGCAGAGTCGCGCGATCGTAAAATTCTGGAGTTTCCCGCGGCCGATCCACCCCCGCCACGCAAACCAACGGCATATATTCTATATATTGCTGAATAGTTGTTTCGTACTCTTCCCCAATGAACTCCCAGTTCGGATATATTTCAATAGTATTGGTGGATGATTTAGCAGATGATTTGGCTTCAGCAGCCGCAATTATTGCTTTAGCTTTGGCTGCCCGTTGAGCGTTGGTTGTCGTTGTGGTTTTGGCTTCTTTTCCCTTGGTTTTCCTTGAAGAAACCGCAGTCTCTCCGGCTGACTTCGCAGACTTACCTTTGGCTTCAGAGGTTTTCGGAGTAACTAATTCACGATAGATTAGGGCGGGAATATACTGGTCTTTGAAAACAATCCGTTTGAGAGCTTGAGTATAGTGAAACCAAAACAGCAAATCCGAGCCAAGTTGAATTTCTGCTAAATTATGTAGTGCCAGAAAATGCAGGTCATCAAGCAGTCTGACAACGTTATTAACAAGACCGCCTGTTTTTGTTGAAGTGACAGTTTGGTAGCAATCGATCTGCCAGTATTGAAGCTCAAATGATTCTGGTAATTCTTCTTCGAGATAGCGAGATAATTCTAGGGAAGGTAAGGGTCGATCGTCAACTGTTGGTAACAAAAAATACTGGGGCGCGATCGAGTCTTCAATCTTGTGGTGGAGAGGTGGTTGAATCCCTAATTCTTCGGTCAACAGTTTAGCTAGATCGGCTTCAGGGATTTGTCGGGGATGGCGCTGAATTTGTTTGCGAAACTGCTGTTTTTCCATTGTTTCAACCCACAGGTAGAATGCTCCCTGCTGGATAAATTCTTCGCCTGACTGAGGAATCCAAGTTCCGTGAAGGATTTTCATAACAAAAACTCACTGAAACGGCTGCACCTGCTTTTGAGCTTATCAGAATTTTTGAGAGATGCGATCGAATAACCCACGATTTCTCAAATTCTGCGATCGATAGACTAACTCATAAGGAGTTGAAATACATCCTCAATCTGCGGTATTATTCGGCTATATCCAGTATTGTACCGCATCCAGTCTAGTATTGTACCGCAACTGCGATATAATTATAAGTTCGACTGCTGATTTTCATAACCTCGTAATCAGTTAATACATTTTGGGAATGTCTGAAAGAACTCTGCTAAGTGAAATTGTTTATTGCCCTCACGCACGAGAGTGTCGAGAAGACCTTGCTGCTGAAAACCCATGTCGTAAAATTGTTGATTATCAAAGTTCACTTGGACTAGAAAAATTTCAAGTGCCTGAACCTTGGAGTGGTCAGATAGAGCAAGCACCTATTCTTTTCCTAAGTTCAAATCCATCAATTGGTCCTCATGAAGACTACCCAACTTGCGATTGGTCATATAGCGAAGTACACGATTATTTCAATTATCGTTTTGGGGGAGGACGTAAGCAGTGGATCATTGATGGTACGAAATCCTTACTAATAGACGGAAGATATAGTGGCTCTACTCGATTCTGGGCAGCGGTTAGGCAACGTGCTATTGAGCTACTTCAACGGAACGTTAATCCAGGCATTGATTATGCGCTTACCGAGATAGTGCATTGTAAGTCTCGTGATGAATTTGGTGTAGAACAAGCACAGGAGCAGTGTGTAGAAGCGTACTTGTTGAGAGTTTTAGAACTAGCAAGAGCAACAGCGATCGTAGTACTGGGGGCACGCGCAAAGCAGGTGATTCAAAGTCAGTTCAATATTCCTACGGAAAACTCAATATCTGAGTCCATTGAAATAGGGAATCGTGAAAGATTTTTTGCTTTTCTCCCCCATCCAAACGCTCGGAGCCATCGTTCTTTTGCCAAATGTTTACAGGGTGGTGAACTTGAAAAGTTACGCGCTTTTTTGCGGTAGCATCAAAACACGGCGACAAATGCGCGCACTCGAACAAGGCCAATGCACCCGACCGTCGAGATCTTGTCAGTGGGAGTCTGAAGTAATTTGCGGCGGGTGATTGGCAACGTTATCTCCCAAACACTGTCTGATTTTGGAGATAATTCGGAAGCTCGATCGAGAGTTTGACCGAAAGAAAATTGGTAGAATAAATAGATACGGTGCGATCGCGCACCCATGCACCAAGCTAGTAGATCCAAAGTGAACGCCATGCTTAACCTCTCCCGTAGCCGTCCCCTGAACCAATTTCAACAAGAAGCTCCTGAGTTGCTTCATCAGTTTGAAACAGATAAAACACCAATCGTAATTACCATTAATGGTAAAGCGGTTGCTGTGCTTCAGGATGCGGAAAGTTATGAAAAACTACTCGATCGGTTAGAACTTCTTGAAACTCTTGCAGGTATTCGTCAAAGCTTAGGGGAATTCGATCGAGGCGAAGGGGTTTCTATTCATCAAGCTTTTGAAGAGCTTCAAAAAAAATATGACCTACCGAGTTGAGATATCTCCTACTGCTATTCATGACATAGAAAATATATTTTTGTGGCTTAAGCTCAATGCCCCTGAAAAATCCTATCGTTGGGTTAGGGGCTGTTATGAAATAATGCTCAAACTGGAAAACTTTCCTAGTCGTTGTCCCTTGGCATTAGAAAGTGAGTATTTGGATCTGGAAATACGTCAACTTTTATATGAGAAGAAATATCGTATTTTATTTAGTATCGTAGAAGATGAAAATACTAGAATGGTTAAAATCCACCGCGTTCGCCACAGTTCTCAACAAAATTTTGATTCTTTAAAACAGCTTTTGGATAATGAAGAAGAAGAGTAAAAATGTTCTTTTGTTGTAATTTCTGAGTTCAAGAACGATCGGACATCGAAGACTTTGACCGATCGCCTTAGAGTTGCAATCTATAGATCGGGCAATGAAGGAGAACATCGAGTGATTCGGAGATTTTGTAAGGAGTTGGGGATTGAGGTGTCTTTTTAGAGAATGAGAGAGTATTTCAAAGATGGAGACTCAACTATACGAGAAATTCATTCAACAGGTAATTATTTTAGGTAAACAAAAGGAATTTTCATTAACCTCTTCGATCGACAACTATTTAATGATGAATTATCGGCTTA
>JBOFTL010000723.1:0-3759 GCA_051652045.1 Microcoleus sp.
TGGGATGGAAAAGGTTGGCCTTTTGGTCGCAGCGTTCGCATTTCCGAAGTGTATGCCGTGTTGGATAAAGTATCGGGAGTCGATTACGTCAAACAACTGGTAATCTCCGCACCGGATAAACCAGATACAGATAAAAGCATCAGTGAAATTATTCTCAAAAACTATGAATTAGTTGAGGCAGGCGAGCTAAATTTCAAATTTAAGGAGCGATCGGGAGATGAGTATAGATAGCAGCGATTACACCAAATATCTTCCAGCTACGCTGCAAGCAGATGAGATAGTCGATCGCTTTTTACTGGCATTCGAGCGGATTTTAACTGGGAGGAATTTGTCTCCTGAAAACAATCCGGGAATTATCGATCGTTCCTCATCGAATCCGCCCGGACTAGAAGCCGTTATTGACTCGATTCATACTTACTTTAACCCCGATTTAACGCCGGAAGAATTTCTTCCGTGGTTGGCGAGTTGGGTAGCTTTAAGTTTGCGAGATGATTGGGAAACTGCCACCAAACGCGAGTTTATCAAACAAATTGTTCCTCTCTATCGTTTGCGGGGTACGCAAGAAGGGTTGCGAGAAGTTTTGAGCCTTTATTTAACAAGCGTCAAATTGCTAGAGCAAAAACTGGATAAACAAAAAAAAGCAGATAAAATAAAAATTTATCAAGCCGATTATTTTCCCGATTGTTACTTTCAAGTTGAAATAACGCTACCCAAACTAGAAGAAAGCCTTTACTGGCAGGTAGTCCGCATCGCCAAAGCAATTATCGGACAGGAAAAACCCGCTCACACTTATTACGGCTTAAAAATTCTGGTGCCGTCAATGCAAATTACGGGGAATGTTTATCCCCTAAAATTGACAGGTGCAGGCAATATTGCTGTTAATGTTACCCAAAAGTCAGAGCCAACTCCTCTAAGACTTAGCATCAAAAGCGGTTTCGGACAGGCAGAGCCTTACAATAGTATCAGAGGGGATTCTTTACGTTACACCGTCACTCCAGAACAATTTAATGCCAGTACGAATTGGTATGTAATTGTCGATAATTTGAACGATAAATTTATCACAATATCGCTCTCTATTGACTATCCAGATGGTCGCAAACAATCTGATAAATTAACCTTGCAGCCAGGATTAAAAATTTGCACTAAAAAGCCAGATGGCACGCCCGATCCAGACAGCGGTACTACTTTTTTGGGAACAAACCCAGGAGCTACTTAGACAATTTATTTTACTCTTATGACTACTCTTAGGACATTCGATCGAACTTATACCAATTTTAAACGAAATAACAGTATTCTTGTTCCCCCCCTTTGCAAGGGGGGGTTAGGGGGGGTCAAAGAGTGTTGCACGATCTTGAGAAATGATATTACTGAAACAAAACACTGAAACAAAACAAGGAAAAAAATTATGACATTAGATGGAATCGACAAACCCACGAATAAACGCCCCAACTATTTTGCCGGACAGTACCTATTAGAAGATGATTTTCAACTCGAACAACAATACCACATCGATCGCCAACGCCGTCACAATCGTTTGTTGCACGTTTCCGGCATTGCTGAAGGACTAATTGTGACTAAAGTTAGCGACTTGACAGTCAAAATCACGAAAGGTACTGCTATTGACAACCAAGGGCGGCAAATTGTTCAACTCGAAGATATCGAAGCCTTGAATTTATTTAAAATTGCTGGTGATGGCATCAAGCAAGGGGAGCAAATTAAAGACGGGGATTATATCCTATCTGTCGGATATAGTTGCGAACTGTCAAAGGAGGACAAGCAGGGAGAGGACGATATTAGAAGTACGCGCTTGCTAGAAAGCCCTCAATTTAAGTTAAGTTCGCCAACAGAATTGAAAGATTTTATTCCTTTAGCCAAGATAACAATTAACAGAAATGCAGTAGCGAGCGACAAAATTGACAATAGGGTTCGCGTCTATTCTGGCTTGCGTCTCCCCAGCATTGACGGAGAAATATCTCTCAGTTCTAAGAATGATGGAAGTAAATCTCTTGCTGAACTAAAGGGCAGTTTAAACATTACCGGTACACTTTTTGTAACTGGCAATGTCGGTATCGGTACAACAAATCCTGCATCAAAGTTAACCGTTGTTGGTACTGCAACCATTAGTGATGAGAATCATAACCATTTTGCTACAAAAAATGGTTTCATGGCAAGTGGCTCGCTGACCGTAGGTAGCACTGAAAAAAACTATGGTGGCGAGACGAAACCTTGGAAAGAAGGGACGGAATACAATGCTGCGGGATTGCTACTTGAAGCTAAAGCAAATACGGAAATTGCTGTTCACGATGCAGCTACTAGGCTTGCCAGTTTAATGTATTACGAAGGAGATGCCACAAATCGTATTACTATTGGACGCGATATGGGATGGGGGGCAATTAAGACAGTCTCTATCAATGGCAATGTCGGTATCGATGCTATAAGTCCAGCAAGCAAGCTATCTGTATCTGGAGGCGCTGCTATTGGTTCTACCCACGCTAGCAAAAATGCTGCACCTAATAATGGATTACTCGTTGAGGGCAACGTTTATATCGGACTGAATACAACTACCAGTTTAACTTTTTATCCCGATCGCGTAAAGACTAAAGTGTTAGTACAATCGCAAAACAACAATGGTGGCAGCACTCCCAGTGATTCTGAATCTGTCTTGGCGCTAATTCGAGACGGTGTTAGCGGACAGTCTCAGCCAAATATGGCTGATTTTCGACTCAAGCGCTATGAAAACGCCGGAGTAAATGCTCGCACTCAGCTAGATATACAACTGACAGATGACAATTTTGTATCTCAACAGGTAATGAGTCTGAGAGCGAATGGCAATGTCGGTATCGGTACGGCAAATCCAGATACATCTAAATTAAAAATTGCCAATTCTGCATCAGATTTTGCCGATATTTCATTTAGTGGTAGCGGTATGGGTCAGCTACAGATAATTGGCTGGTCATCTGGTTGGAATATTAATACAATGGCGGATGGTAAGCACCTTTATCTCAATCGTGATTCGGGTAATAACTCAGATGTATATATCGGACGTAAAGACAAAGAATTGTTTGTAAGAGGCAGTGATGGTAGTGTCGGCATCGGGCTTAAAGACAACAGGGCTAACTACCTGAACCCAGCATCATCGATTGGAACAAATTCCAGCCTAGTGGTTGCTTCAAAAACAAAAAACCTCGTGGCTGTCGGACAAAACTTCGAGCTAGCAAAGACAGAATCAGTTTTAACCTTGGTTCGTGATGGTGTTTCCGGTCAGTCCTGGTCTAACATAGTTGATTTTCGCATCGGACGGTATGAGAAATCAGACCACGCTTCGCGCACACAATTGGATATCTTACTCGCTCATCGCGATCTCGAAAAAGGTTCTCCTCTTCCAAATCCTCCTGTAGAGACAAAACTCGATCGAATTATGACTTTGCGATCGGACGGTTACGTCAGTATTGGGATACCGCTTAAAAATTACACAATCGAGTTTACCGGTTCAGCAAACGGTAAGGCCTCCCTAAAAGTTGATAATGTGTCAATGAATATGCAGACACAAGATTTGAATACGGTTATTTTGAATGCTGACGGGACTTTCAAAAAACAACAAAGCCACGGTAATAATCTTGGCGCTGAATTTCTATGGAATAACTGGGCAAATTGGGTTAATACAAATGCTGGAAATGGCGACATCGTGGCTGTAGTCAAAAGTAATTTTGCTTTTTATCCCGCCGATCGCTCCGGTGAGGCCGGAGCTCTTTTGGGGTC
>JBOFTL010000724.1:0-3077 GCA_051652045.1 Microcoleus sp.
GAAATTATCAGCCACATTTCGACCAGTTTGATAAACCTGATTAAGGACATTTACAGCTACAGATAGCCCCGTTTGAGTTTGAGTCTTTTCCATGAGAGCTTTGACTAATTCTAAACTTGTAAAAATCACCCCTTGACAAACCCTAGTAACATGAGGAAAAAGTCGATGTTTTATGGGATTATATTTAGATGTATAAGGAGGGTAACGATCGATTCGGATCTCAATTCCTATTTCATTAACTAATTTTTGAAAATCTTCTTTTTCATTTCCGACTCAATCGAATTAGAATAGAACATGGGTTTAAACGCTTTCTTAGGGTAGTTGAGTGGAAAAATCAGTTGTGAGTCGAGCTCGCTAAGGAGTGAAAATTGCAATCAGAACACTTTTGTCAGTATAGCCAATAATTCGTCAACTTATTTATTTTTCATTCCTTAGTTGAAAACTATTATTGTAGGGTGCGCACTGCGCAACTTACCGATTAATTCTGGCAAGATTTGCATCCACCTCAAATTCAGCGTGTTTTAATCTTTCCCGAATCGACATTCCCCGTAACTTTTCACTAATTTCATATAAATCGACTTTCCGATAATTCCCTTGAAATAGCGGAATTAAAGCCTTAACAACAGCAACAATTCCCTCCGGCGGGACTGCATTGCCAATCTGTCGGCGTACTTCAGTAGTAGAACCTTCAAACACAAAATTATCGGGAAAAGTCTGCAATCTCGCTCGTTCTCGATTTGTCAAAGATCGCGGTTCTAAATAATGATAACCCCAAGTTCCACCGCCACCACCAGCAATAATTGTCGATGCCGGTTTATCGGGATGAATTCGCCGGTAAACGTGACTGATCATGCCTTTTACATAATACGGGCTGTCTTTGGGAATATCAGAAAAATTACCTCCCGGTTTAATCATATTGAGAATCTCAATAGTTCGATCGCGAATTTTATGACGTTGGTTATTGTGAATAATTTGCTCGACATCTTTGAGTGCTTCGCCAGCGGTGCGATAAGGATATTTGCGATTTAGTCCGTATTCCGGCTGAGGGTGAACGAAATCAAATCCCGTATCCATCCGAATGCCAACTAATAATACTCTTTGCCGAAATTGCGGCACTCCGTAATCGGCAAAGTTGTAGAGTTTTGGTTTAACTAAATAACCGGGGGCGATACTTTCAAAATCGGAAATAATTTGTTCGATCGCTTGATACTTATTGGCGCTTAATAAACCTTTGACATTTTCTGCTACAAAAGCTTTCGGCTTTTTTTTATTGACAAAATCGAGAAAATATGTATATAAATTACCTCTAGTTCCTTCAAGTCCGGGACGCTTCCAAATCAGGGAAAAGTCTTGACAGGGGAATCCTCCTATACATATTTCAGCGTCGGGAACTTCGGCAATGTTGGTATTTTCTATGCTGTCGTTGATGATGACATTAGCAATGTTTCTGCTAAAAGTTTTGCAGGCATATTTATTGGAGTCGATCGCCCAAACTACTTCAAATCCGGCCCGGTGAAATGGCAAATCCATGCCGCCACAACCTGAAAATAATGAGATCAGTTGCGGTTTTTTTTCCCAATCTATGCAGTCTAAACGTTCGATTAACATAGTATTAATTGTAAGGTACGCAGTGCGCACCCTACAAATATTTTATTTCGTTAAGTTTAGGATTTTGAGGACTGAAGTCCTCACTACGAACCTTAAGAGTTTGCTTTTTGATTCGATTTGATTCGATCGACATATGCAACTGTCATTTTTTGTTGGAGTTCGTCTTTCATTGCTAGCAGTTCAGATTGACCGATCGCACTTTGTTCTCCACTAGCCAACCATTTCAATTGTACAGTTTCGTTTTCGGCTTCTGCATCTCCTAAAACCAAACACACCAATGCACCGCTTCTATCTGCTCTTTTAAACTGTTTCGCGAACTGGCTGCCGCTCAAATCTATCTCGACGCTAAACGCCGCACTCCGCAATTTTTGCGCTAACAATACAGCTTGCTGTTCCGCTTTTTCCCCCCTCGATACCAAATAGAAATCCAGCCTGGAAATTGGCAAAGGTCGCAGTTTTTGCAGCAAAATTATCAATCTTTCCATACCCATTGCCCAGCCGACTGCTGCCGTATCCGGCCCGCCCAATTCCTTGACCAAACCATCGTAACGGCCTCCCCCGCAGACTGTTGCTTGCGCTCCCAAATCATCGGAAATAATTTCAAAAGCGGTATAAGTATAGTAATCCAACCCGCGCACCAATCGGGGATTTAACTGATAGCTGATTCCCAGATTTGTTAGCATTTGCTGCACTCGATCGAAGTGCGATCGAGACTCATTACCCAGATAATCTAAAATACTCGGCGCACCAGTGACAATTTCCTGAGTTTGCCGATCTTTACTGTCCAAAATCCGCAGCGGATTGCGAGTCAAGCGGTCTTGAGAATCTTTATCTAATTCGGATTTGTACGGTGTAAAATAGTCAATTAACGCTTGTCGGTAATTCTGTCTGTCTTCCCGATCTCCAACCGAATTAATATCGAGGTGCAAATTATTTAAACCAATAGTTTGCAGGATATCGGTGGCGATCGCAATTACCTCCACATCCGCCCGAGGGTCGGCACTTCCTAAGACTTCCACTCCTATTTGATTGAACTGCCGCTGTCTGCCTTCTTGAGTGCGTTCGTAGCGAAACATCGGCCCCATATACCACAGGCGTTGCACGTCACCTTTGGCGTACAAACTATTTTGAATAAAAGCCCGCACTACTCCGGCCGTACCTTCCGGACGCAGAGTAGTCGATCGATCGCCCTTATCTTTAAAAGTGTACATTTCCTTGCCCACAACATCGGTAGCTTCTCCGATGCCGCGTTCAAATAAAGATGTTTGTTCAAATATCGGCGTGCGAATTTCCCGATAAGCAGCTTTTTGCAAAATAGTTTTAGCAACTGCTTCTACATTCTGCCAATATCGAATTTCATCGGGCAAAATATCCCGAGTTCCCGGTAAAGTTTGAATCGTACCCATTGTTTTAGTTTTCAGTTAGTAGTCAAAAGTAATCAGTCATCAGGCCTCAGTAAGTTGTTATTT
>JBOFTL010000725.1:0-3108 GCA_051652045.1 Microcoleus sp.
TCTATTTTAACACCGTAGTTTGCTTGACTCTCTCCCGAAATTTCAATAGTATAATCGCCACTGCTTGGCAGTTGACCTTCCCAGGGAGTTGTGTTGTTTGCAGTGCCAATTTTTTCGCCATTAGGAGCGATAATTGTAGCGCTAACTGCACCTTCGGGAACGTTCAAAGTCATGGTTTGGCCGCCCTGGCAATCGATTAAATAGCGTTTGGATTTGTTATCTGGCAAAGTATTGGTGAGAGTAGTTCCGGTAGCGCCTGCTTCAAAATTAACTCGATCGGTAACAGCGGTTTCAGCAGCAGGAAAGGGAGACGCAGAAGGAACAACAGAGGCATCAGGAGATGGCTGTGGCGGCGGTGAAGCCAGTTGCGGAACACCTGATAGGGAGGGTACTTGAGTGGGATTGGGCGACGGATTGTTCGCCGGCAGTGGCGATACTGTACTAGGTGCAGGAGGAATTCCGGGCAGTTGTCTAGCGGGCACTGTAACGGTGGGAGAAGGGCTTGCGGGAAGGGGTAGGGGTACGTCGGCGGGCAGTTTGATTTGAATGTTGGCTCTTTCTTGATACATTCTCCAGGCTAGCAAAGTGCCGAGGCTTAATACGGAACCTACTAACATTCCGCTAAAAAATACTAACAAAAGTTGCCAAATTCGAGTTGGCTGGGGTTCGGGATTTACAGTGCGATCGCTGGGACGATCGTCCGTTACTATTTGACTGATTTCAGGTGTATTGTTAGCAGGTGTCTCAACTATTTCTGCTGGATAAATTTCTGGCGATCTACCTTCTATTCGATCGCTTTCAGGAATAGTATCTGCGGGTGCGGTTGTAGAGGTTAGATCGTTTTCACTGGGAGCGATATCGGCAATATTTTCTGCTGGTGCTGCTGTTAAATCATTTTCAATTGGAGAAATTTCTGCCGGATTTTCTGTCGGTAATGGTGCTGGTGTTAAGTCATTGTCAATTTGGGGGATTTCTGCCGGATTTTCGATCGCCAATGGTGTTGGTGTTAAATCATTGTCAATTGGGGGAATTTCCGCCTTATTTTCACTCGCTGCAGAAAGTGAATCGGCGCTGGGAATTTCAGCGTTCTCGAACTCATTGCTAGCAGGATAAATTGTTTGCATTTGCTGAGTCAAAATTTGATTGTTTTCCTGTTGGTCTGTCATGGTACTAAATTTTTGTATAAAGACTGCTTTTAGACATTTTACGTTACATGGAAGATGCAGATGGGGATCGATCGGGGGTTGACATACATTAGCAATCTGAACTATGGTTGGATTATATCAATTATTATACTGCACCAGCAATGCAATTATAACCATGCAATTATAACAATTCAATTGTTATTCAATTGTTACAATTCAATTATTAAGTTAGGTTTACCCATTAGATATCCTAATTGTAGAGCATAAGTGTAAATTGTTTGCAATTATTTAGGAACACTTAACTAGATCCTACTGTGGCTTTTTCTCGGTCTTCATATCGTCATGAAAATCTCCCATAAATTGCTCGGAAGTTTCATCGGTATTTCCCTATTAACCGGAATAGTTGGGTTAGTAGCAGTCGTTCAAGGTCAAAAAATTGCTAAAACCTTAGCCATCGCCGAAGCTGAACACGTTGCCCAGGTCATGGCAACTTCGATCGTCCATGATGCCTATTATGATGAAGAGTTAATTTCCATACAAAAATCAGACGAGTTGCAAAACTACACAAACCTCCTGCATAACCTCCAAAAGCGTGACATTGTGGTGGTCGATCGCCAAAAGCTGATTTTGGCAGATGCTGTTCCTCAGAATGTCGGTACTATTTTTGAACACGATCGGGGTAATGAAATTCAGCAGACGATTCAAGATGGCAAAACCAGAACTTTTCTAGAAAAAAGTGTCGATTATCCCCAAGGAATTCAACTGATTGTCGTTCCACTGAAACCCAATTCAACCACAATTGATGGTGCGGTTATTCTGGAGTGGTCATCATTGTATGATGACGCGACCGCTCAAGCTAAACCTACCCTCATTGCGATCGGTCTAACCAGTCTGGGCTGCGTTATCCTGGCATTGCTCTTCGGATTGCGAATTGCAAATACCATTGCCAAGCCACTACAAACCGTCACAACTATTGCCCAGCGAGTCACACAAGACGCTAATTTCGATCTGCAAGTTCCAGTTACAACAACGGATGAAACAGGCACCTTGGCAATGGCACTTAACGATCTCATTCAACGAGTCAAATTACTGCTGAATGAAAAACAGCAACGTTCTGAAGAACTTCAGCAAACGTTAAAGCAGCTTCAGATAACTCAACTCCAATTAGTACAAACCGAAAAAATGTCGAGTTTGGGACAATTGGTAGCTGGCGTTGCTCATGAAATTAACAATCCAGTTAACTTCATTCACGGCAATCTTACCCATTTTGATACCTATACCCAAGACTTGCTGAGAGTGTTGCAAGCCTATCAAACTCATTACCCCAACCCACCCCAAACACTCCAAACAACTTTGGATGAAGTAGAACTTAACTTTTTGTATGAAGACTTGGCAAAACTCCTTCAGTCGATGAAGGTTGGCACAGATCGAATTCAGCGAATTGTTTGGTCTCTTCGCAATTTCTCCAGGCTGGATGAATCTGAGTTTAAAGCGGTTGACTTGCATGAAGGCATCGACAACACATTAATGATTTTGCAGCACCGTCTGAAGGCAAAACCAGATTCTCCGGCAATTGAGGTGGTTAAAGATTACGGTCAATTGCCCTTAGTTGAGTGTTATGCCGGACAACTCAATCAGGTATTTATGAACTTAATAGCCAATGCGATAGATGTACTGGAGGAATCTGTTCAACAACGGACAACAGATGAACAACCAGCACAACCTGGCACGATTTGGATCTCGACTAAAATGAAAACTAAAGAACGGGTACAAATTACGATCGCAGACAATGGTTCGGGAATGCCAGAAACAGTGCGATTTCACATTTTTGACCCCTTTTTCACCACGAAACCTATCGGTAAAGGTACAGGCTTAGGTTTGTCGATTAGTTACCAAATTGTGACCGAAAAACACAATGGCACAATCTGGTGTGATTCTACGCTAGGAGAAGGCACCAAATTTG
>JBOFTL010000726.1:0-5059 GCA_051652045.1 Microcoleus sp.
CTAACTTCATGTCCCCGTCAGTATGGATCTGCTCGATATTGTCAAGTAACATAGCTCGCAGTTCATAAGGTTGTAAGCCTTCTTTGATGCCATATTTTTCTATTATCCTGCGTTTATCGTTCTCCGAACATGAATCATGCGATGGTCGAATCAGGTGTCCTAAATTCCGCATGACTTCTCCATAATCGTAAAATTTATGCTGCTTAAAAAAAGATTCCTCATATTGTGTCAGCGTAAAACTCTTGTCGAGTACCAAACCAAAATCAGTCAAATATATTTGCTCGCCATCGGTGAGAACATTGCGAAAATGTGCGTCGAAATGAGTGATTCCCTTCATCCTCAAAAAGTCGATCGTCCTAAGTAAATCATCTAGGGTTTTCTGAAGTTTGTTGGGGTTTTCGTGCAGCCATGTTTCCAGAACATAGGGGATGTATTCTAAGAACAAAACTAACTCATAATTGGCGATCGATCTATCTAAAACGTAATTGCCGATATTCTCACTATTGCCCCAGTATTCCACATAAGCTTTGTGCTGTTCCAGATCTACATCCGCACGCTGCCCGACAAACGGAATAATTCGATAATGATACATCAGTGGAAAGGTCGCGATCGCTCCTTCCAATACCCAGTTAGTTGTTTTAATATGGGTTATGAGTTCGCGGAAAACTCCTAACCCAGTGGAAGCGAATAAACCGACACCGTAATTACAGTAAGTCGGCAGGTTGTAGAGGTTTGTTGTGGAAAACAGGTTGTCAAATTCTATGTTTGTAACTGGAATGCGTTTCACAAATACTTTGGATTCCCCAAGAATGATGGAGTGATTTAACCCCCAACCAGAACTTGCCGGACTTGACTCACTTTCGTCAAACAAAGAATGCAATTGTGCGTTATCCAACTGAGCGATTTGCGAACTGAGCTGGAAGTATTTTTGTTTTCTAAGTTCGATCGGATTCTTCGCCATTTTTTCCCGTCCAGCCGCAGCATAAAAAATCTCATCATTAGCGTTTAAACAGGCGCGTGACAGACTGCTTCAATGTTATGTCCGTCTGGATCTAAAATGAAGGCAGCATAATAATTAGGGTGATAGTGCGATCGCAAACCCGGAGTACCATTATCATTACCGCCTGCTTTTAATGCTGCTTCATAAAATGAGTGAACCATCTGACGAGTTTGGGCACCGAAAGCAATATGAATTCTAGGTGTGTTGACTTCTCCCCGCACAATCCAAAAGTCTGGTTCTAGTTTACCTTCTATGCCAAAGCCTGCCATCGCAGCACCAAATTCTTTGAGTAACTGATAGCCCAGTGGTGCTAGAACGCGAATGTAAAATTCTTTGCTTTTCTCAAAATTGCTGACGTTAATACCAGTATGGTCAATCATTGCTGTTACCGTCCCTAAGTCTACATTCTCATTTTAGTTGACTAAAGTGACAATCTGATCGATGATTATTCCTACTTAAATACAAACCTACATGAGCCTAATGCCATTCTTTAAATACTTACTGAGACTCTAGAACTCGCTCATACACTTCACGAATACCTCCTGGTGGTACAGTTTCATATTGTTGGGCCTCGTCGCCGATACAAAACCAGCTTGCTTTAGACCTCGTATAAAAGTGTGCAACAGGTTTCTGTTCGACAGGTGTATCCATGACACTTGCTGGGACAGCAACATGATTTAAGTCGCGGCTAACTATTGGCATATGGGAACCACAATTGCGACAAAATGCTCTGTTTAAATGCGATGATGAATTGAAATAGCTGAGGAATTCTTCGCCTTTCAACCATTTGAAAGTCTTCGATTCCGCATGAAGGATCGGTGCGAATGCAGATCCATGCAGTTTTTGGCAGATTCTACAATGGCAGAACGTCAGAAAGTATAGACCCTCGAACTCAAATGCGATCGCGCCACATTGGCAGGAACCTTTGTTATACATTGGTGAATTCCCTTGTGAAATTTAAGTTTGATGCCATTCTTTTATCGGGTTCAAGATTGATACAGTCCTCGGTTTTTCAAGTAGAGTAGGCAGCTTTTCTTCATAAGCCTTTCGATAGCTCTTTGCTTCTAACTGATTTTGGATGAAAGCTTCAAGAGACGGTTCCTTCCATCGCGCGTAAAATGCAAACCGATTTGGATATTGAAGATCCTGATTCATGTAGCACGCCACGAAAGTGCTTTCCTTTGACATATGCTCAATCACTTCCATAACGGCATTTTTCCACTCTGACACGCATTCCGGTTTCACTTGAAACTGAATGTAAAAAACTAGATCGTTGCTAGACATAATTACCTCCAAGAATACTTGAATGAGCAAAACTGGAAACAGAACAAAGATGAATCATGAACATTATCAAAGTTACCCAGAGCGATTTCAACGAGAAAATCAAGTTTCACAAGTTGTTTTGAAAAAGTTCTAGGACATATTTCCAAGCATCATCAGCAGCTTCTTTATTATAACTCGGATGCTGCTCCATGAATGGGTATTTGTCTATGAATAATCCGCCGAAGAATCCGTGTCCTGCGTCGTATCGGAATACGCGATGATTTATGTGATGTTTCTTTAATTCTGCCTCGATTTTTTCGTTTTCCTCCTGCGAAACCAATGTATCCCTCGTACCAAAAAACGCATAAATAGTGCCTTGAATTTCCGAGGTGCGATCGAGGGTTGGTGTTTCTTCTCCATAACTAGAAGTGGTAATTCCACCACCATAGAAGGAAGCTGTTGCTTTGATATCGGGTAAGGTTGCAGCCATGTAAGCAACATGACCGCCAAAACAGAAACCAATGGCACCAATGCGATCGGTTTTTACATTGGGTAAAGTTTTTAGGTAGGCGATCGCAGCTTGAATATCGCTGAAGATTTCGTGATACTTTACTTGTTGATAGTATTGCAAGCCCAGCCGATAAGCTTCTGGGCTAAACCCTACATCTTCTTGGCTAAACCCAAACTCAAAACCGGGAGCAATACGTTGATACATTGCAGGTGCTACTGCTACGTATCCTTGTTTTGCGATTAGTTCGGTAATATCCCTAATGTTACTGTTGACTCCAAAAATTTCATGAAAAACTATAACAGCACCAAAGGTTCCCGTACTAGCAGGTTGCGCTAAGTAAGCATCGATTTGTAAGTCGTTGTTAGGTATGGTAACGTAGCTTGTACTAATTTCGATGTTTTTAGTTTGCATTTTTTCAACCTTTCCCGTTCAATTTTTTTGGACTTACGACTGTATTTGTAGGGTGCGCACTGCGCACCTTACGGGACTTACGACTGTATTTGTAGGGTGCGCACTGCGCACCTTACTGGACTTACACGCCAACTGTATTTGTAGGGTGCGCACTGCGCACCTTACTGAACTTACGACTGTATTTGTAGGGTGCGCACTGCACACCTTACGGCTATAAATAGTGTCTTAAATCTCTTTGTGCGTAAGTCCTATTTTTGTCTGCTGCTGATAGTTTAAAAAACTTGCTATCCAAGATGCTAGAAAAAAATTGCGGGATTTTGGTAAATTATTGCGATCGGGCTGGCAATAGTTGTTTTGGTGTAACGCCAACGATGCGTTTAAAACATCGAGTCATGTGACTTCGATCGCAAAATCCTACCCTAACAGCAATATCTGCAATACTGAGATCGCCATGCTGCAATAAATACTTAGCTTTTTCAATCCGACGCTGCAAGATGTACTGGTGAGGTGTTATTCCCAGACTTTGTTTAAACAAGCGTAAAAAGTGATACGGACTGATTTGAGCGATCGCGGCTAAATCGATTAACTTTAAATCTCGATCGAGGTGTGAGTTGATATATTCTGTCACTTGTTGCAGCTTTGATTTTGACAATCCATCGGCATAGCTAGAGAGCTTCGGTTGCGTAGTACAATATTTCCGTAATAGGTGAATTGCCAATGTCGTTGTGAGACGATCGATCAGCAAATCGCCACCGATTTTGCCAAACTCTAATTCTTCTCTCACAGCACAGAAAATCCCTTGAATCAGCTCATCTCGATCGCTCATAAACTGAGGAATGAGTTCAATGCGATCGGGATCGACTAAATCTTGAGCGACTTGTTTGAGGAATGCGGGTTCAATTGCTAAAATCGCAAACTCGGCTGAGGCATTCCAATTACAACGCTGAGAAACATTGGCAGGGATAATTGCAATATCTCCCCGATCGCGCCTTTCTCTACTCAGTTTTCCATCCAACCATCGTTCTCCTGCTGATGGTTTTGCTGCGGATAAGTAGGAAAGACCTTGAGCGACGACGTGCCACGTACCTTGATGTTCTGGCGTATCAAACTTGGGTTGTTGGTGAAGTTCAAAATGGAGGCTTTCCCATCCTGAACTTGAAAGAACAGCAGGTTTAGGAAGTAGAAAATCTGTTGCCTTTTGTTGACTGAAATCAAGCGTGACTGCTTGCCCTTGTGTACTCATATCATGTCCGGCTCTTATATCATGTTTGTTTGATTGCTTAATAAATAAATTCACTCACACACTAGACCTCTCCAGAAAACCCTGTTTTGAACAGGCAAGATGCCTGTTCCACAATAATTATTGGAGATGTCTATTGACAATTGGTTCTGCCATCTGGAGTTGCTTTGAGTGTAGAGATTCGTCTTGAATTACGATCGCTTCCAGGTTTTCCAGTCGCGTTTCTAACAGCTTCGTGCGCTCGGATTGACCCAGTAACTCCTGATGTTGTCGATCTTCAGAGTCTTGAGAACGCTTAATTAAAGCAATCGACGTTGCACTCGCCGCGATCGGCGGAACCATCATTACCACCGGGTTTCCACGACCAAACACGCCTACAAGAGCCATCATGCCAACGGCGCTGCTCCAAATTGCAGCGATCGATAATTTATCGGTCATACTTTTCTTCTCCATTCTGTATATCTTACAAATCTAGCTTGTAACCTCAAGCACTGACATCATTCCCCGATCTTCATGCTCAGCAATATGACAATGAAATACTGTGCGACCTACAATGTCACGAAATGGTATAGCAATTCGCACCTTTTCTTTTGCTGGTAAATTGATATTATCTCGCCAAGCTCGAAAAGGTTCT
>JBOFTL010000727.1:0-10247 GCA_051652045.1 Microcoleus sp.
ATCGTTAGGTCGATCGCTCCCGGCTGGTACTGTAATTTTGTTGGCAGGAGATTTAGGTGCTGGCAAGACTACTTTGGTTCAAGGTATTGCTGAAGGTTTGGGGATTGCAGATTCTGTGGAAAGTCCTACTTTCACGCTAATCAACGAGTATTTAACCGGGCGAATTCCGCTGTATCATTTGGATTTATACCGCTTGGAACCGGAGGAAGTTGAGGCTTTGCATTTAGAAAGTTATTGGGATGGGCTGGAAATGGATTTGGGAATCGTGGCGATCGAATGGGCAGAAAAATTGCCGTACCAACCGGAGAGTTATTTACAAATTTGTTTGAGTTATTGCGATGAGGGGCGACAAGTAGAAGTGAAGAGTGCGGGAGCGATCGACTGCGATAAAATAGGTTTGTAGTGAGGTTCGTAGTGAGGACTTCAGTCCTCATCAAAAGCTGAGAAATAAGGTTCAATATAAAGAACCAGATCGTAATTTTTTCAATCTAACTTACTGCGACGGGCGGTTGACTCGAATCAACTTGCCCTTCAAAGTTTCTTCACCAGAAACAGCATCATTAATCCGTAGTGCCAACCGATTTCTATCTCGATCGTCTTTACAAACAATGATACCTGCATGGTTAGGCTGTTGTTTGTGAAGCCCGATAAAATCAAACCGATTTAAGGTCAAAACAGCTCGATCGTTGCTAATAGCAAATGCTAGCACATCTGGATCTGGAATTCCCTGATTTGCATTACCTGCTTCTTGAACTGTTAACACATCGTGACCCACAGTTCGCAAAAATTCGCTAACTGCGCGCGGGAAATGTTCGTCTGCATAAATACGCGCCATAGTTTAAGCTTCCTCATTTTTTTTAATTGCTGCTTCAATTTCATCAAGATGTGCATTAGCATAACTCCAAGCATTTACTAAGTCGGCGGCACTAATATGAGGATAATCATTTAGCAATTCTGATTCAGTTATGCCCAGACGGCGAGACTCTACCAGTCCCCAAACAGGGATGCGAGTTTTAGCAATACAAGCATCGCCGCCGCACACTCCCGGAGTTTTGGTAATTCCCGGCCAGCTATTGTTTAAGCTTTGGGTTAACAGCCGGATGGCTTCAGCTTTTTCGGTGGGAGTTAAGGCAAGTAGTTGTGTTTCTAGTTCTGGGAGCATATTTAATATCGCGTTGATAATAAAGGAATATACTGGGAAAATTTTAGCACAATACTATCTGTATTGTAGCTTTAAATAGACTAGCGTTAATATTGTCCCATAATTAGTGTCTGTCTAACTCAATAACGCTCGCAATTCCAAACATCTGGCAATTCGGTATTGCAAACAGAACATATAAATAAATTATCTTTGATAACGTTCAGTTGGGAACAGGCTGTACAGCGACGAAATACAAACTCAATTGTAAATTTACCTGGATGAGGAATTGGTATGAGATCGAGCGATTCAGCTACTTGCAACCATGATTCTGGCTCGGGACAAAAACCCGTCGATTGATTGGTAATTTCTACTACTTCCCAGCCGCGTTTGGTGCATTCAAAAAATATTTCTCCAGCCGAAAGTACGGGATCTCCACCCGCACAAGCTATATGTTCAGAGTGGCGATCGGCAATGCAAAGATATCCTTTTAAGTCTACTACAAAAGTGGCTGCGATCGAGCTGAAATCCTTGAGTTTTGTGCTATTTTTAGCAATCCAATTCTCAAGTTGACTTACTGATTCAATTTTAGTACCTGCTGGAAATTTAGCCACAGCAAGTCTGATGTCATTAGAGCCTACATATTGGTACAGTCTTGACATATGAGATTGAAACGATCTTATGGTAATTTTACATTAAGATAATTGGTACTTGGAGATTTTACATCGGGCCCGGCGTTGCATTCGGGAATTATATTTCGCATAGATTTCAGAAATTATCGCCCGAATGCTTCGCCCTGTCTCACGAGTTAACCCCATCATCGGAATTTCTACTTAGTAATTTTAGATGAAAATGATTGGTACTTGGAGATTTTACATGGGGTTGGGCGAAGCATTCGGGAATTATATTTCGCGTATCTTTCAGAAATTGTCGCCCGAATGCTTCGCCCCTACACGATTGTTGGGGTTTTGAGCGATCGATTTTTCACGATCGCAATATTGATGGGTTTTTGGGCGATCTATTTTTCACGATCGCAATACAGGATCGATCGAATTATCGGCGTCAAATCTCAAGGCTTCTCCCCTGACATTTGTATCTAATTTACCTTTCTCAAACACAACTTTTCCTCCCACCACCGTTACCACCGGCCACCCGGTTAAATTCCAACCTTCAAACGGACTCCAACCGCATTTTGTCAGCATTTCTTCCCTCACAACCGGGCGGTAGTTATCCAAATCTACCAATACTAAATCGGCATCAAAACCAGGTGAAATTTGCCCTTTGTTCGGAATCTTATACCCTTTAGCAACTGCGGCCGACATCCAATTAGCAACTTGCGCGACGGTACATCTACCCTGGACTGCTTGCGTCAGCATCAAAGGTAGAGAAGTTTCTACTCCAGGCATTCCTGACGGTGTATTCGGATAAGTTTGAGCTTTTTCTGCTAAGGTGTGCGGCGCGTGATCGGTGGCGATAAAATCAATTACGCCGTCTGATAAAGCTTGCCAAAGTATTTCGTTATCGCGGGTCGATCGCAGCGGCGGATTCATCTGCGCTAAACTACCAATTTTGGCATACGCATCTGTATTTAATAACAAATGCTGCGGCGTGACTTCTGCCGTTACCCAACTCGGTTTTTCCTGTCGCAATAGTTCAGCTTCATCGCCCGTTGACAGGTGCAGGATGTGCAGCCGTCTCTGGTATTTTTTAGAAAGTTTTAATGCTAACTGAGTAGCTGACAAAGCTGCTTGGTTATCTTGAATTTGTGAGTGAATGGCAACATCCGTAATTCCAGCAAATTCCTGACGCCTTTGGTTGATTCTAGCTTGGTCTTCCGCGTGGACAGCAATAAGTCGATCGCCCTTAGCAAAAATCGGCTCTAAAATTGCTTCTGTATCGACCAACAGCGGCCCGTGCATCGAACCCATAAATGCTTTAATACCACAGGTTGGATGCGCGTTCAACAAATCTGGCAAATTCTCGGCAGTTGCACCGATGAAAAAGCCGTAATTTACTAAACATTTCTCAGCAGCACGGCGCAGTTTATCATCTAAATCAGCTTGAGTTGTCGTTAAAGGTCGCGTGTTCGGCATTTCTAAAAACGAAGTCACGCCGCCCTTAGCGCAAGCACAACTAGCAGTAAACAAATCTTCCTTATGTTCCAAACCCGGTTCGCGAAAATGCACCTGCGGATCGATTACTCCCGGCAACAAAGTTAAGCCAGTCGCATCTATTTCTCGATCGGCAGATTCAGCAATTTCAGGCGCAACTCTCACAATCGATCGATCGCAGATTAGCACGTCTCCTATCAAAAACTCGCCTTCGGGTAGCAAAATGCGAGCGCGACGAATTAACAAAGTTGATGCGGTCGGCATAAAATATAATTGAAAGAGTCAGTAGTGTACTAGCATCAAAAATTTTATCCTTAAAATAGTTGGGAAAATCCTAAGAAATATAACTAGCCAGCGGACAGCTTAAATCATTATTTTCCAGAAATCTGCAAAAAACCCCGAATTAAGTTTATAATTTTTATCCAGCCCAGTCACTAAATATTCTATGACTCGCGCAGACAAGTCAGGCAACGAAAAACCACCGCAAGATACCGAAAACCCCTGGATAGAAGGAATCAAGACGATTTCCCTCGCAGCAGTCTTGGCCTTTGGCATCCGCACCCTCGTTGCTGAAGCTCGCTATATTCCTACAGGTTCGATGCTCCCCACCCTGCAAATTAACGATCGTTTAATTGTAGACAAGGTGAGCTATCGATTTGGCGATCCTCAACGAGGTGATATTGTAGTCTTTATGCCTCCCGACGCAGCTAGTTTGTGCACGGGACAGCCACCACCGATTAAAGATGCCTACATCAAGCGAACTATCGGACTTCCGGGCGATACCGTGGAGGTTCGAGAGGGCAAAGTTTATATCAACAAACAGCCGTTGCAGGAAAAATATATTGAAGAAATTCCGCAGTATCCTTACGGCCCTGTAGTGGTACCTCAAAATTCTTACTTAGTATTCGGTGACAATCGCAATGCAAGCTGCGACAGCCATTATTGGGGTTTTGTACCGAGGCAAAATATTATTGGCAGAGCGGTAGTCCGTTTTTGGCCGCTCAACCGCATGGGTTCGATCGACCCTACGCCCCTGTATCCAGTTAAAAATTGATTGCAATCTGACAATAAAATTAGCAGTAATTTGGCTCTCTAACCTTGATGGGAGGGGGATTAAAGCGGGTTTCGATCGGGCGATCGCGCGATCGGCAGCAAGGGGAATAGATAATATAGAAGCGATTGATTATTCTGGATTTCCTCTTGCTCGATGCCCAAAGTAATAATTTTTGATTTTGACGGTACTTTAGCGGATTCTCTCGATGTTCTCTTGAGCATTAGTAACCGCTTGTCGGCGGAATTTGGTTTTAAGTCTGCAACTAAAGAAGAGCTGGCTCAACTGAGCAATTTAACATCGTGGCAAATTCTCAAGTATTCAGGTATTTCTATCTTCAAATTTCCGCTGTTGATTGCGAGGTTGAAAACAGAATTGCAGAGTGAAATTCCCCGCATTCAATTGTTTTCGGGAATCAAAGAAGTGTTGCTAGAGTTAAAAAGTTTGGGTTTTCAACTGGGGATTATCACTTCTAATTCCCGAGAAAACGTTGTGGCATCGCTCGAAAATAATGGATTGCAAAATATTTTTAATTTTATTTACTCCGGCACTACTTTTGGCAAGCATAAAGTAATTAAAAGGTGGCTGAAGCAAGAAAAAGTTGCCCCTGAAGAAGTAGTTTATGTGGGAGATGAAATCAGAGATATCGAGGCGGCTAGAAGAACGGGAATCAAAATAATTGCTGTAGGTTGGGGTTTTAATTCTAAGGAAGCTTTAGCCGCACACCATCCTGATTTTTCGATCGAATGCCCTCAAGAATTGATAGAAGTTATGACTGGTCTTAGATAAAGTCATCAGGAATAGGTCCAGTATATTCTATAGAAATAGAACGAACATTTTGAAAATTTGTCAAAGCTCGATCGATTTCCTATCGCTGCGGTGAATGAGCTAAGACTTCACCGCGAATCACATTCCATAAATCGTCGGATTCAGTATCAGCAATTAACACCCACTAGCGGGGATAGCGATCGCGTATTTCTTCTAAAGTCAAGATTTCTCCTGTCGGTTGGTAATCCAATCCGTTATTATTTTGGATCTGGACTTGGGAGGAAGGGTTGATTTCTGCTCGATCGATTTCTGCATTTAAGAGTTGCCAAAGTTGGCGTTTTTCTTCGATTTTGAGGGAGGCGATCGCATCTACTAATACTTGAAAAGGAATTTGCAACTGTACGGTTTCTGGGAACATGGCATTTCTCAAGAAATGTTGAGGTAATTTCTCCGATCGCTCACTCTATGAGTAATATCGAACTTCGTGGTTATATAATAGCAAATTATCTAGCAATTATCTTAAACTGCAACTACAAGGAGAAAGAATAATGGCTGTTTTGGAGTGCGTAAAACCGGGTGCTCAACTCGGTCAAGTAATTCTTGCCGTCGATTTGACAGTTGCCGGCGCGATCGATCGCATCTTAGCAACAATTCAAGACTTAGGATATGACCCAGAAATCCGTCATATTAAATACCCGTCAGGAGTTCACGTCTTGGAAATTCTTAAAGACGAACAGCATTCTCAAGCAGTTGATGATGATTACTTGCTAGAAGAATGGCTGCAAGTCAGATCGCAAATTAACCCCGATGCAGTCCATCTGTGGCGCGGTAAATAAGCTGTTTTTGCTAGAACCGTCAATCTGGAAGCGTAAAAGAGCGATCGCAAATAAATAACAGTGTTTCATTAAAGGAGTCAGAAAGATAACCATGCTTAAGCTAGCAGACTATACACCAACACAACTCCAAGAATTAAATGTGTTATTAGAATCTCATGCTTTTCAACTTGAGGATGGAACCTATATTGCCAAAGGGTCAAAAATTATTTGCAAAAAGGTATCGATTGGTGAAGGCACAAGAATTAATGGTTCTATCAAACTTAAAGGTAAAGATACAATCCATATTGGCAAATATTGTGCAATTGGAGAAGAGGTAGATATTCTTTCGGACAACCATACAACTAATACAATCAATATGCAAATTTTTTTGCAAAGAGCCATTACAGGAAAGGTTACTCTTGCTGGTAAAAAAGGAGTAGAGATTGGTAATAATGTTTGGATTGGCGATCGCGTGATTATATTACCCGGAGTGACAATAGGCGATGGAGCTGTAAATCGACTTTTCCATTTTTCAGGGCTGCAATACTTCCTTCATCGCCTAACATTTGGATTTTAACATCCGTTTTGGGATCTAATCCTGCTTCAATCAGTATTTGAGTAGGTCCCAGATGCCCGCTAGTCGAACCGATATCTGACATGGCGATCGTTTTTCCTCGCAAATCTGCAACAGTTTTAATCTCGCTGTTTGGAGGAACAGCAATCACAGAATAATAGCCAGGACGAGTAATGCTAACTACGGGGACCGCATTGGTTCTAGAACGAGCAATTACATATTCTGAAGGTCCTGCAAGCAGGAGATCCACTCGCCCTTGTTTGAGTTCGATCGCGGCAGCTACTTGACTTTCTAGGGGAACAAAATCTATTTCCGCCCCCAGAGTTTCTGCTAGGGCAACTCGAAAGAGTTCGTAATCTGCTTTGAGTTTTTCCAAGGTATTGCCATCAGCAATGGCAAAGCGAATTTTGGCAATTCGATCGCTCTTTACTGAATTAGGGACTCTAGTTACAGTGCATCCTGTAACAAAAAGTAATAAGTGCCAGATAAATAAACGACGAGTCATATGAAAATTTAGCAAATTTTGCAAGCATTTTACTATATTAGTTACGGACGCAAGAGCAGTCAGGAACCCGATCGTTAGTTTAGTATGCAGGCGATCGCTCCACCCACACTCAAATATTGCTTGCGATCGGCTACATCTCTCGACGGAAAGCTTTAATAGCTTCCCCAGCATCCGTTTCGGCTATCAAAATGCAGCGTTTGAACAAATCGAGATTCAGGTTACTAAGTCCGGGTAACTGACTGCGATCGATCTTTTCATAGCTACCGTTTTGGAGATGATATATCTTCAGCAATCCATCTTCCCAAAACCAAACCTCTGGAACACCTAAAGCTTGATAGTGCACTAACTTATTGATTCCTTCACTGGTAAAAACAACTTCGATCGACAAATCTGGAATTGACTTTATACTCCCAATGTAGTAGGACTCATCGGCTTGTACGGAGGCAACTCCCGATCTTTCCTGCGTCATTGCCCCTGTGGGCTTGAAGAAAATTCCCTGTTCGATAAGAAAGGTACTAAATAACCGATAACATGAGCAAAAGTTTCGTGGTCTTCTCCAGGCATTAGAATCTCGATCGTCCCGTCATAGTAAAATAATCGCACCTTAGAGGAGCCTGCAAAACCCTGTTGGATAAATTTAAACCTTTCCCACATTCCATGATGGACAATGCGTTGGTCTGTGGTTTTGCTCAATAGTGGAGGCATCGCGCTCAGATCCAGTTCAGAATTTATCTTAATTGTAGCTCGTATTTAACAATTAAACTGCGAACAAACGCAGAGGTCATCTTATCTGCGTTTATCCGCCTTAAATTAAGAATGACACCGCATCTCCTAAAAATTTAGCTGTAACTAAGCAACTGCATAACCGGTATGAGGTCTGACATCTGCTGGATGAAATCCCAAAACAATGGAATCCTTGGGAATTCCAGCAGCTACAAGTTCTTTCGTTACCCCGTATTCTGTCTCATCTCGCTGCACCCAAATCTTACTATCAATAATATCTAGATGAACCAAACAGCCGTGAATTCGTTTAGCTTTATCCCATCCTAAAGTAACTAGCAGATAGCTATCTGAGTTGTCATCAAATACGGCTTTACAAATTATATCGCCGTGAGAGTAAGGGATTTTTGTGTAGGGTTCGAGGACTGTTTTAATGGTAGTTCTGAAGTTAGCTAAAGTATCCATTTGACGATCGCCTCTTGATTTGGGTCGAATACGATAAGCTTGAGATTTTCATCTTGAACCATTAATTGACCGATCGGCTCTTCAAATATAGATTCATAGGTAATATCGCGAACAGCTAGATACAGCGTATGTTCGGGATAAGTTCTCTGAAGAACAGACCGATAAATAGTAAATTGTCCGATCGCTTCTCTCAAGTCCTGCATTTCTGAATCGCTGACAAAGCTTTTGACTTCCACAGCAATTTTCTGTTCTCCTCGTTCTGCTGCGAGCACCTGTTTTGCTCCCAGATCGACATACATATCTTTTTTTCCCCATTTTAGATGGAGAGGATCGTGAGTAATTATCCAGCCATCATTGATAAGAGATTTTTTGACTGTATTGTGGTACAGGTCTAAAGCAGGCATAAAACAAAACGAGTAATATTAGGCTTTATAGTTATATAATAGCAAATTATCGTGCAGTTATCTTAAGCTATAAATAAACCGCATCTGATTTGCTCTTCAGTCCACATCTTACTCATTCCTCTATCTCTCGTTCAAAAATACAGCGGTATGACTTACCACTCTTATTGAGAATGACACCACAGAAAAATATTAAACTGCGGATGAACGCAGATAAATACTAATCTAATTATATCTGCGTTCATCTGCGTTAATCAGCCGAAATCAGCGGTTGCAAAACTACCCCTACGAACCACCCCGCAACTTATCCAAAACCGTCCGATCTTCCAAAGTCGAAGTATCGCCAGTTACCTCTTGTCCCGCAGCCAAAGAACGCAACAAACGCCGCATAATTTTACCGCTACGAGTCTTCGGCAAAGCATCAGTAAATCGAATTTCTCCAGGACGCGCGATCGCCCCTATTTCCTTCACAACGTGCTGTTTCAATTCCTTAGCTAATTCATCGCTAGGTTGCTGCGTATTTTCCAGCGTCACAAAAGCCACAATTTCCTCACCTTTAATCTCATCCGGTTTGCCAACAACCGCAGCTTCCGCCACCGCCGGATGGGATACCAAAGCCGATTCAACTTCCATCGTTCCGAGTCGGTGTCCGGCAACATTAATTACATCATCAACGCGGCCCATTACCCAGAAATAACCGTCTTTATCCTTGTGCGCGCCATCCCCCGCAAAATAGATAAATTGACCGTCTTTCGGACGCAAATATTCCCAATAAGTACGGCGGAATCGATCGGGGTCATTAAACAGAGTTCGCATCATTCCCGGCCAAGGATGTTTCACAACTAAATAACCGCCGCTTTCATTAGTTACAGATTCGCCTTCTTGGTCAACAACATCAGCAACAATTCCGGGGAAAGGTAGGGTTGCAGAACCGGGTTTAGCAGGAATTGCACCGGGCAAAGCGGTAATCATAATGCCGCCTGTTTCTGTTTGCCACCAGGTATCGACGATCGGGCAATTCGTGTTACCAATTACTCGATAATACCACATCCAAGCTTCAGGATTGATCGGTTCGCCGACGGTTCCCAACAACCGCAAAGATGATAAATCTCTGGCTTTCGGCAAATCTTCGCCCATTTTCATAAACGTGCGAATTGCTGTCGGTGCCGTGTAGAAAACAGTGACGCCGTATTTAGCAATTACATCCCAAAAACAGCCGGGATTTGAAGGGCGGGGAGCTCCTTCATACATTAAAGTTGTCGCACCGTTAGACAGCGGCCCGTAGACGATGTAACTGTGTCCGGTAATCCAGCCGACATCAGCAGTACACCAGTAAACATCGGTGTCTTGCAAGTCAAAAATCCACTGGGTTGTCATGTGGGTGTAAAGGTTGTAACCGCCCGTGGTATGGACGACACCTTTCGGTTTCCCGGTACTTCCTGAAGTGTAGAGAATGAATAGCATATCTTCGCTATCCATCGGTTCGGCGGGACAATTTGGAGAGGCAGTTTTTTGCAATTCATGCCACCAAACATCGCGCCCCGATTCCATTTCAATTTGCTGTTTGGTGCGCTCAACTACGAGTACATTAGTAACAGTCGGTACGGCATTATTTGCTAATGCTTTATCGACTTGTGCTTTGAGGCCGACTGCTGCATCTTTGCGGAAGCCGCCGTCGGCGGTGATGACGAGTTTTGCT
>JBOFTL010000728.1:0-4343 GCA_051652045.1 Microcoleus sp.
ATTGAATGCTTCCAGTGGATTATTGGTGGTCGGCGTGGCCGTGAGCAAGTAAACATTCTGCCCATTGTTTTGCTCACGGGTGTACTTAGCCTTGTTGTAGAAGTCGAGCGATCTATTAGACTCAGGCGTATTCAAGAAAGCAATATCCCCTGACCTCATCACCCCAAATAGATTTTTCAGGTGATGCGCTTCATCATGCAGGAGGCAATCTACGCCCAAATCCTCCCAGTAGGTAATCTCGGATTTTTCACCACGCCGATCGGACAGCTTCGCCATAAACGACTGTTTCCGCTTCTCCAGCTCATAACCCTTCTTCTTGTTACCTGCGGAGGTATCGGAAATATGACGGCCCATGATTTCCTGATAGTTGTCATACTCTCGATCGGGTGTGAGCGGGATCGACTGAAATACAGGCTCAGACATCAAAACAAGGTCGTAGCTATTTTGAGCCAGCTGCTGCAACTTCTTCTGCTTGGTCGCTGCATCGTCATCCTTGAATGCCAAGTTACCCTTTTTCTGGATTTCCTCTTCAGACATGGCAACGATCGCCTTGCTTGGGTCATCTGTGCGGAAAAGTTGATATTTTCCCCCGACCATGACGGGATTGCCACCCTTCATTTTGAAAGAGAACCCTGGCACTTCCCACGCCGGACGGCCATCCCCCCAAAACTGCTGGCTCATCCCCACGACCAAAACATTGAGCTTATCCCCCCAGAAATCAACCTCTCGAAACCAGTTTGCTAATACTGATTTCGGGACAACAACTGTAGGCTTTTTAGTGCGGCCTAATGATTTAAGGTGTTGTGACAAGGCAATTGCAGTTGCGGTTTTGCCAAGCCCAACACCGAGGGCGATAATCCCCCGACCACGATCGGCCATTTGGCGAATAGTCGAGGTTTGATAATGGTGCAGCTTCTTGTTGTCGTTTTGCGCAATCCCTGCGATGTCCAGTGGATCGCCACTGTAATCACCAACAATATCGGAGTTATAGGCAGCATTATAGGCTTCCTCTACCTGTAGGCGATGTTCACTAGCAGCAATCCAATTCTTGAAATCTTCTGCGTATTCTGCTACTTCAGCCTTAGCTTCGGGCGTTTTGGAGCCACGATTAACACGATCGCCGTTAATCGTATTCAGCGCGTCCTTCTCTTTTTCAGTAATCCAAGCCTTAGTCTTTTTGAGCCGGAATTTACCCTCGTCTTCATCCCATACGAATTCATTGTCCCCACGATCTCGGGCGAATTCGTTCAGGATTTGGACATCCAACCACTTCCCAACAGCTCGGAGGGGAATCGTCATATCATCAATGCTGCGATATTGCATCATGCCGCCGACTGCCTCAATTTGCTCAGTCAGCTTGCGATACTGAGGAGATTCTTCTAATCCCTTGCTTGCTAGCAGTAACCGTTGGTCTTCAAAATCGGCAATCAGCTCTAAGCCATTGCCCTGCAACAGGCTTTCCCGTGGACTAAACATCCCATTGCTGTAGCCGATCGTTGGGTCAGATAACAGCTCTGCCATCAAATCAGGGTCAGACTTGATCGAGGCGTAAAAATCTCGCACCATGTCTAAGCTAACAGGCTCAGAGGAATTTCCTCGATAGGCTTCACCGACGGCTCCAAACAGACTGGATTGCTGAGTGCGCTCGATCGCTTTTGTGACAACCTCATTATCAGAGAAATAGTCTGAGATCTTACCTGTTTCGTCAAACGCCCCTTGTAGTTTTAGGAGTTTGGTGTGGATTAACGCTAACTTGGAAAGGTCTTTGTCGTCATGGGGATTGCCATACTTTTCGCGATACTCTTGCAATAGGTTCAGAGCTTGCTCAAGTTCATGGTCGTCACCACCCTTCTTCTGTAATTGCTCAATATGAGCGGCCAGCAACATGGCATGAGCAATCTTGGGCGCTTGAATATCATCAACCTTGGCGACGGCATTATCCGCATCACGCAGGGCATTACGAGTAGCACGATCGCTAGCCAAATCTAAATAAGATTCCAGTTTGCGCGGGTCAATATTTACCCGTTGCCCAATATCAGCGACCATCGCCTCAGCAGCCTCGATCGAGTCGGCCCCATAGGCGGAAGGGTCGATATTATCTAGGTTCGCCGCAGCCTTAGCCTCAACTTCATCCACCAATTCCCAGCGATGGTTAGCGTTGAGTCGGTAGCGCTTACCGCCGATGAACTTCTCATCCCCAACTTGCAAGTCTCGATCGGGAACGTCACCCCCAACAATATCGGCATAATTCACGACAGGAGGCGCAAACGTTGGGGCCGCCGCCAATTCAGCAGAGCCAAGATCACCCTTAACCGATAACATTTCACGATCGCCCCGTCGTTTTGTTCCGACAGTGCCTAGGATGTTTTTGGGATGATTGTTGAAATAACCGCCACTGGTGAATGTGGGATCTGAAACAGCCTCAATCACTGCTTGGTCGCCCGCCGCGATCGCATCCAGGACATGCTGTGGATGCTTTTGCATCACCACAACATCAGTCACTACTTGGGTGTCAGAGTGCTTGAATGCTGATTCCGGTAAACGGTAAACACCAATCACCCGACCTTTCAAGGCAAGTGATTCACGAACGGCTTGATGGTCACTACCGGATACCACGCCGTAAGGAACAATCATGGACATCATGCCACCTGGGGCAAGCATATCCATGGAAGCATCCATAAACAAATCCTCATTGCGCTTCCACTGGGATTTGTATTTGTTTGCCTCAAAATCCTTGGTGGTCATCCGCACCCCAAACGGCGCATTACCCACGATCGCGTCAACGGTGGTCGTAGGATTGTCCAAACAGAACCGCTCAAATCGATCGTTGACCACTTCAGCATGGGGGTTTAAAACCTTGGCAATCTTGCCGGAGGTCTCATCAACTTCACAGCCAATCATTTTTAGCCCAGGCCGATCTCCTTGCGATAGAAACACCCCAGCACCGCAGGATGGCTCCAGCATCACCCCACCTTGAAAACCATGCTGATACAAGACATCGATCGCAAATTTGGCAATGTCAGGTCGAGTGTAGTACTCGTTCAAGCTGACATCATCCCCACCCAAACCACCACGACCAGAGTATTTGGAGAGTAATTCCTTCTCTTCTTCGGTGAATTTGTCTTGATTGGCTACCAACTCCGCAGCTGCTCTGTTAGCTGCCCCACGAGTCTTTTTACCCTTCACTAGTTTGTAGTCGATCGATTCTCCCAATGGTTCTGTCACTGCGGATGGCTCAGGCTTGGGTTCCTCGATCGGCACCGCTTCAGGCTCATCGGTCAATTTGACTTTATTGAATTCTTGACTGAGAAGATTCTTGGAGAACATTGCAGCAAATCCTCGACCTTCTCTCGCATTCACTCGGACAGGCCCAAATGGTCCGCGATAGGTGATTTCAGACAGCGCTAAATTCCCTTCACCGCCAATCTGAAAAACCATTTCAGAATCAGTAATTAAATCCCCACCCTCGCTGATGTAATGGCTCAGAAATAGCTGATTGCCATGCCGTTCGATAACTAAGGGCAAATAGGGTTCATTGTTGATGCGTCGGTGATAATCCTCACCCTCTAAAACTGCTTTTTCTAATCCCAAATCATTCAGCAATTTACCCACATTCTTCTCAGCCCCACCCATTTGCAGCTTGAATGGTTGAATCTTGCGGGCAGGCTTTTCTGCGACTGGTTCAGGTTTAGATTCTTCGATCGGGGCCGCGTCAGGGTTTGGCTTCTCTGGTTCAGGCTGCTCGATCGGCGCTTCAGCCTCAACTTTTTCTGGCTTAGGCTTGGCAAACTTGGGCTTTAGTTCTCGTTTGGGCTTGAGCTTTTTCTCCCCATCCTTGACTTCTTTCCCCTCGTTCTCATTGCCAAAAAACTCAAACAGATTTGGCGTAGCGCTAGGATTCTTCGCAGGTTCAGTGAACTCATTTGGGACAAATTTTCCACCCGCAAAAAACTTGGTTTCCCCCGTCGATGGATTTGTGAAGTATCCCCCGCCCTTGGGCGATCGCTTGCGCCCTTTACCGTCAGTCTTTGGCTTCGCCTTGGGCTGCAAAGTACTGAGGGAAATCAATTCCATCTGTTCGCCCTTGGGCTGCAATTTCTTCTTGGCCCTTGGGCTGCAATTTCTTCTTGGGTTGATACACTTCCCCACTGAATAAATCAATCTGCCCAGGTACAGGCTTAACCTTTTTCAGCAGCAACTCACCCGCCGCAGTTTTGATGAGTTGGTAAGCTGCAGGCCCAATCAAATAAAGCATGACGTTTTCTCCAAAATTTTGGAAACAAAAAACCGATCGCCCCTCGGAGGAACGATCGGAAACCTAACCCTTTGGGTGGGAAATCTAT
>JBOFTL010000729.1:0-8000 GCA_051652045.1 Microcoleus sp.
TTGGCTGGAAAATATTTGTATTGCTTCGATCGGTCCTGAAACTTCCAAAAGCTGTCAAAATTTATTAGGCAAGTTAGATGTAGAAGCCAAAGAATACACTTTAGATGGGTTGACTCAGGCAATTATCGAATGGGCAACAAAATAAAAGTTAAATTGTTTAGCTTAAATTGAAACAGTCAGATGTCCGATCGCAACCTACGTTAAAATCTAGAACAAACCGATCGACAGTTGACAGCAAAAGTTTAATAATATATAGTTAATGGTATGATAGCTACATCTTGTGCCTTCGTTTCAGCTTAAAATAAATGTTCGCGGTCAGTTAACCAGCCAAGCTTGCATCACATACGCAGGGGACTGGAAAAACTCGCTCTTGAAAATACTAAAAAATTTTGATTTACTTATAAACCCTAGCTTTCAGACCTTAGTTGGGTATGAAACAGGTATTGTGGTACTAGACCCACTTCATACCTAGAAATAGTCAGAAGGCTAGAAGTTTTATCTAACCTTGGTTTGAGAAGAAAGCTGGTGACAGGATTTGAACCCGCGACAGGCTGATTACAAATCAGCTACTCTACCAACTGAGTTACACCAGCAAACAAAATTAGTATAGCAAACTCCTACCAAATAATGCAAGCCCTGCCGGAAATTTTTGTGATTTTCCCTCAAACCATTGCCTAGCAAGACTTAACAGCATTTACTATCGCCAATGTTCGTAGTAAGGACTTCAGTCCTTGCGAGTTTCAGGTTCGCAGTCAAGACTTGATTCCTCAAGAGTTTGCAGACTCAAGTCCTCGCTACGAGTAGTCTTGGTAATCGATCCGCGATCGAACCCAAATCCAGGTTTGTGCTCTTTTTCTTCAGTCGGCGCAGGCCGACTTCGTTCGTATAGCAGCGGTTTCAACCGCCGCGCGATCGAAGAACAGTTTTGGTAATCGATCGAACCCAAATCCAGGTTTGTGCTCTTTTTCTTCAGTCGGCGCAGGCCGACTTCGTTCGTGTAGTTGGGGGTGAAAATCGAATAACGAGCGTAGCATATTCGATTTTGCACCCCCAAAGCGGTTTCAACCGCCGTGCGATCGCGAGATCAGTCGCACCGCCAAATCTTAATCGTTTCATCCGCACTGCCGCTGACAAGAACATTTCCCAAAGGCGAAATTGCCACCGAATACACAGTCCCCGAATGTCCTAACAGAGAAGTTACCAACTCCCCAGTTTGCAAATTCCAAATCTTCACCGTATTGTCATCGCAACCGCTAGCCAAAGTCAAACCATCACGACCGATCGCCACCGAATTGCCTCGACTCACATAATTTTGTAAAATATGTAAAGCCTCAGTTGTTTCTAAACCCGTTCCTTTTCCCTTGCGGGCGTGAGAACTTAAAATTCGCAACAAACTGCCAGTATGCAAATTCCGCAGTTTAATAGTATAGTCGTTGCTCACGCTAGCAAGCATCTCACCATCAGGTCCGATCGCGATCGAATTTACTCCGAGATTTAATCCCGAAAGAGTCCGAAGCAACTTACCTGTTTCCACATCCCAAATCTTGCTCGTTGCATCCGAACTTCCGCTAGCCAAAAGTTGACCGTCCGGACTAAAAACCACCGCATTCACATTATCAGAATGACCGACCAAAGTTCGCAGCAACTGACCCGTGCGCAAATTCCACAACTTAATCGTATTGTCAGGACCGCCGCAACTAGCAATTACATGACTTTTCGGGTCGATCGCCACCGAAGTCACCTCCATAGAATGCCCCGGAAAAGTACACAATAAATCGCCACTGTGCAAACTCCAAAACTTGATTGTTTCATCCGAACTGCCGCTGACTAGAAGTTTGCCGTCGCTGCTAATCGCCACAGAATTTACGCGATCGGTATGTCCCGTCAGAGTACCAATTAATTCTCCAGTTTCTAACTCCCAAACCTTAATCGTTTTATCCCAACTACCGCTAGCTAGAATATCCCCAGCAGGGCTAATTGCCAAAGAATTTACAAAAGAAGAATGCCCAGGAAGCGTGCGATCGCACCGCCATTTTTGATTTTTCAACTTATAGGCTAATTGCTTCTTCCGTTTCGATACCGCTTCAGCTTCTTCTCGACGCAAGCGTTCCATTTCCTCCAAACGCTTCCGTTCCGCCTTAGCTTTAGCCTCTCTTGCAGCCAGCCTGCGCATTTCTCCTTCACAAGCTATTCGCTGCTGCTGCTGGATTTCTCTGAGGGCTTCAATATACGGTACCATCCATTCTTGAGACGACCATTCTTTAGCTAGTTCTTCATACAAATTAAATAGTTGAGGTTCGTGAGTAAAATCAATACTCAAATAATATGAATCCGCTAAAAATGCCGCTAATAACTTGTGAATTGTCACAATTATTTGCCGGATTATCCGCAGGCTGAGCTTGCGATCTTTCCCCTCAGCCTCCAACTGTTGGTAAACTTCCTCCCAATTCCAAGGCTGCATGGCAATTACAGCAACGCTAGGACCGATCGTCCCCCAAAAACCGACGCGAAAATTAACTTCGTAATCGCTAATATCGCTGTATAATATAACCGTCGGTACGGGAGATAAAACAGTTTGCAACCGTTCCACATCTATGTCAGAAATAGCTACTTTAAAATAATCGCCGTAAAACTGTACCGGACACAAATCTCCATGCTGCGGGTAATATTTGTTTAAAAAAGTTCTCAATTTAGCAGGCAGTTCGATATTGAGATTGTGGCGAAACGAATCCGGACAGTCGGCGCTAATTTTTGCGGGAGAAACTAGCACTAACAATCGATGTTGCTGGTGCTGCAAAATTTGCTCGGTTTCCTGCCTGCTCAAATTGGAAAACCAGTTATCCTTATCCCATAAAGTTTGAATTTCGCTTAATTTAACTCGCACTGATTCTACTTGAAACTCGCGCATCAATTCGCGGCACAAACGGCTGAGAGCGCGCCTGTCTCTCAATTCTTCAGCTTTAATGCGATTAATTTTTTCGTCCTGTCCTCCTTCTGATTCTACGCAGGCGATCGCGATTAATTCTTGTTCTCTCGCCTGTTGTTTCTGTAAATATCTAATTTGCGCTTTAATCCACCGGGGGTCTTTTTTAACTTGCTGATTCAAAGCCGAAGAACCAGATGGATCGATTTCTGTAAATCGTTCTTTAGCAGCGCTGTTTCCCAATCTTTCTTTCAATTCGCTGGCGATCGGCTTCAACAGTTCAATTAAGGCATCTGATACGGAACGAGGTAATACCATTGTAGGTTTTAGATTTTAGATTTTAGATGTTAGGTTTTAGATTAGATTTGCAATGTTATTCGAGTGGAAATTTGAGATTTGAGATGAGTTATTTGATGTGAAATTTGAGGTTTGAGATGAATTATTCAATTTATGGGAGATGTTTGAGTTCAAATCCGGGTTAGCTATCCGCTTTTGGAAGTGGTGAACTAATTTCTCTCCCTCGGGGTGGGCGGGGGGCATAACCCCTACAATCCTCCTTTTTCCATCTTCAACAATCAATGGGTTGTTAACCCGGATTTGTTATGACATCGGGAAGATTTGCTGGCGCGAGTCGCTGCGCTGTATGTGGCAGATTTCCTCCGTCCTGAAAAAACACCATCTAGAACCGATCGCAATAGAGTAGAAACTCACAAAAGCTAGCTTTAGCTTATGCCAATCCACAGATTGACAGGCTCAGCACTAGCTTAACTTAACAATATTTATATTCTTTACATTTTACTGCGAATCTCGGCGTACAGCACCGAGAAAATCGACTCCGAGATGCTCGATCGACCTTTTTTATCCATTTTTTTGCTTATTGCCATTGCGCTCGCTCTTGTCTATAATCGTATCTCACCACCATAATTACGGTATTCCGACCAAAAAACCGTATTTAAACCAAAGGCAGAAATCTCATGACTCCTTGGAAACGCCTCAACCAGCGCCTGCGAGGGCGGAAACAGTCAGCAGGAAAACGTAAATTGCTGACTTCGTTAAAAAGCTTTGTCTCGCTATTTTTAGTGGGAATCATATTAAGTGTTGGTGTAGCATCCTGCGGTAGGGACAGCAGTAATTCCAGCGGAAGTCCTGCAGGCAAAAAAAGTAACGTCGAATTAACCCTAGTTTCCTTCGCCGTCACCAAAGCCGCCCACCAAGCAATCATTCCCAAATTTGTGGAAAAGTGGCAAAAAGAAACAGGTCAAACTGTCAGCTTCAACCAAAGCTACGGAGGTTCAGGTTCCCAAACACGGGCCGTAATCGACGGATTAGAAGCTGACATCGTACACCTAGCCCTGGCCCTCGACACTACGAAAATTGAGAAAGCCGGACTAATTCAACCGGGGTGGGAAAAAGAAGTCCCCAACGAAAGCATCGTCAGCAAATCAGTAGCAGCAATAGTCACCCGCGAAGGCAATCCTAAAGGCATCAAAAACTGGGAAGATTTAACTAAAGATGGGGTAAAATTGATTACTGCAGATCCCAAAACCTCCGGCGTTGCACGCTGGAATTTCCTAGCAGTTTGGGGTTCGGTTATCAAAACTGGAGGCGACGATCGCAAAGCATTAGACTTTACTACTAAAGTCTATAAAAATGTCCCTATTTTAACTAGAGACGCCCGAGAAGCAACTGATGTATTTTTCAAACAAGGTCAAGGTGATGCGTTAATCAACTACGAAAACGAGATTGTTTTGGTATCTCAAAAAGGTGAAAACCCGAGTTATACAATTCCCGACGTGAATGTTTCGATCGACAATCCCATCGCCGTCGTCGATAAAAATGTTGACAAACACGGCACCCGCGAAGTAGCAGAAGCCTTTGTCAAGTTTTTGTACACACCTGAAGCGCAGCGAGAATTTGCCAAAACAGGATTTCGTCCGGTAGATGCAACTGTCGCCGCCGAACCAGAATTTGCCAAAAAATACCCGCCCGTAAAAAATCTTTTTACAGTTCAAGATTTAGGAGGTTGGGGAGAAATTCAGCAGAAATTCTTCGATGATGGAGCTATTTTTGACAAAATTCAAGGTGCTGTAAAACAGTAATTCATTGGTTCGTAGCGATCGATTTATCTAACGCTCCGTAGGTTGGATTGAACTGCGTGAAACCCAAATCAGATTCGTAGGTTGGGTTGAACTGTGTGAAACCCAACTCAGATCCGTAGGTTGGGTTGAACTGCGTGAAACCCAAATCAGATTCGTAGGTTGGGTTGAACTGTGTGAAACCCAACTCAAGAGAAACTAACAAGTTGGGTTTCGTTCCTCAACCCAACCTACGAATAGAAATTCATTTGTTCGTAGTGAGGACTTCAGTCCTCTACAAAATCACAGTTTTTAAGGACTGAAGTCCTTACTACAAACTAAGAAATCACAGTTTTTAAGGACTGAAGTCCTTACTACAAACTAAGAAATCACAATGACGGTAATATCTCCAACCACCAACCCGCAAAATCCGATCGCGCAACTCAAAAATGCGATCGAAAAAATTACCTTACCTTGGGGAATCACCCTAGGCTACCTCAGCCTCATGCTGTTATTTCCAGTAGCAGCAATGTTGTTAAAAGCCAGCACCGCTAGCCCCGCTGAATTTTGGAAAATCGCCACAAGTTCGATCGCCCTTTCCGCCTACGATGTCACCTTCGTTACCTCATTAATTGCAGCATTAATTAACGGAATCTTCGGCACGTTAATTGCCTGGGTTTTAGTCCGCTACGACTTTCCTTTAAAACGGATTGTCGATGCAGCAGTCGATTTACCTTTCGCACTTCCGACATCAGTTGCCGGTTTAACCATAGCCACAGTTTACAGCGATAACGGCTGGATCGGTTCGCTGCTATCGCCCTTGGGAATCAAAGTATCATTTACCCGTTTAGGTGTAGGTGTAGCAATGATATTTATTTCTCTACCATTTGTAGTAAGAACCGTGCAACCGGTTTTACAAGAAATGGAAAGAGACATCGAAGAAGCAGCTTGGTGTTTGGGTGCTTCGCAATTTCAAACCTTCTGGCGAGTAGTTTTACCGCCACTGCTACCCTCAATTTTAACTGGAGTAGCCCTCGGATTTTCGCGGGCTGTAGGCGAGTACGGTTCTACAGTAATTGTAGCTTCTAACGTACCGTTTAAAGACTTAATCGCTCCAGTCTTAATTTTCCAAAGATTGGAACAATACGATTATGCAGGAGCAACAGTTATCGGTGTGGTAATGCTAGGAATTTCCCTAACAATGCTGTTCGCAATTAATCTCTTGCAAGCATGGAGGAGACGCTATGACGGCTAGTATCAATGTATCGAAGAATTCCCCAACTCCGCCCGCTGTTTCTTCGCCTAGCAAGGAAAAAGCTTGGGTAAAACCTACTTTAATTGGAGTGGCGATCGGCTATCTCGGACTCGTGTTATTTATCCCAACTCTCAATGTTTTTTACCAAGCTTTTCGCAAAGGAGTCGGACCATTTATTAACAATTTGACCGAGCCAGAATTCCTGTACGCAGCACAACTTACGTTGTTAATTACGCTGATAGTTGTCCCGATAAATACAGTATTCGGCTTGTGCGCCGCTTGGGTTATCGGCCGCAATAAATTTCCAGGACGCACGCTGTTAATCAGCATCTTAGACGTACCTTTTGCCATATCTCCAGTAGTTGCAGGTTTAACGATCGTGCTGCTTTACGGTAGGTTGGGATGGTTCGGTCCGTGGCTGGAAAGTGCGGGAATTAGGATTATTTTTGCCTTTCCCGGAATGGTGCTGGCTACTGCTTTTGTTACTTTACCTTTTGTCGCCCGCGAAGTAATTCCAGTTTTGGAAGAAGCGGGAACAGATCAAGAAGAAGCAGCAAAAACTTTGGGAGCAAATGACTGGCAAATTTTCTGGAATGTGACGCTGCCGAATATTCGCTGGGGCTTGCTTTACGGAGTAATTTTAACTAATGCTAGAGCGATGGGAGAGTTTGGCGCTGTTTCTGTGGTATCGGGAAATATCGCGAAGAAAACGCAGACTTTGCCTCTATTTGTAGAAGAAGCTTACAAGCAGTACGCGACGCAATCAGCATTTTCAGCAGCGGTAATTCTCGGTTTATTAGCCGTAGTTACGCTGGTACTTAAGGAAATTTTGGAGCGAAAAACTAGCATCAAAGAAGTTGACGAGTAGTTAGTTCGTAGTTGCGCTTTAGCGTCGCAGCCTCAAAAACAAACCAAAAACTCGATCGAACGAATTTTTATTTGAGCCCCACCGGCGCTAAAGCGCAACTACAAGCTGAAAAACCGCGTTTATATGTATTTTTGTGAAAAGCGGAACTATATTGCAGTTTTCGACTTCTAAACAGCTACATTTAGATTTATTGTCACTACGCATAAAAATGCGTTTTTGTCAAGAATAAAGTTAGATTAAGCAAAAGCGATCGGCTCGATCCGAAAGGGAAAAGAAAGATTGCTACATTGCTGAGTTTGTGTTATCAATTCGATACTGTGCGTGTACCAGAGGTATTTAGTGTATGAAACTTCAGAAAGAACGCAAACACCAGTTACTGTTCGTAGATTCCAAAGTTAAAGATTCCGAAAAATTAAGCGAGAATGCGGCGCCGCATACAGAAGTTATTATCCTCAAGGGCGATCGCGACGGCATAGAGCAGATATCAGAAACACTTCAACAGCGAAACAACATTGCAGCAGTTCACATTTTGTCTCACGGCGCGGCAGGTAGCGTGCAAATCGGTGCGACAGAGCTAACTCTTGAAAACATTGAAAATTATCGCGATTTTCTGGAAAAATGGTTTGTTTTGCCAACTGCCACAGGCAACTCGAACTCTCAAATTACTTCTAAACCCGAAATTTTGCTCTACGGCTGCAATATCGCCGCCACAGAAACAGGCTTAAAGTTCGTTCAAAAGCTAAGCCAGCTAACAGGAGCAAATATTGCGGCTTCCAATAATTTGACTGGAAATGCTGCATTGGGCGGAGACTGGGAACTAGAAGTCACCACGGGCGCGATCGAAACACCCATAGCCTTTGCCCCAGAAATTAGAGAAGC
>JBOFTL010000730.1:0-1935 GCA_051652045.1 Microcoleus sp.
CTCCCCCCAAAAATTCGGAAGCAGATGCGGTAATTACTCCCCCCCTTACTAAGGGGGGGCAGGGGGGGGTTTCTACAGAAATTACTCCCCCCCTTACTAAGGGGGGGCAGGAGGGGGGTTCTTATGTTTGCGAGTTAAAAATTGATGGTTCGGCCTTAGCGCTAACTTATGAAAATGGGATTTTAGTTAGAGGTGTGACGCGGGGAGATGGAATTACAGGTGAAGATATTACTCAAAATGTCAAGACGATTCGATCGATTCCTTTAAAGCTGAATTTAGATAATCCGCCACCTATTGTAGAAGTGCGGGGTGAGGCTTTTTTGTCGCTAGCTGTGTTTGCCCAAATCAATCAGGAACGGGAACAAGCTGGCGAACAATTGTTTGCTAATCCTCGCAATGCCGCAGCGGGTACTTTGCGGCAGTTGGATGCTAAAAAAGTGGATAAGCGGCGCTTGGATTTCTTTGCTTATACGCTGTATGTTGGTGCAGGAGATGGCGAGGCAGAACCCGGTAACGAGAAGCAGGAGAAAAATGCCGGGAAAACGCAGTGGGAATCTTTGGAATTGTTGCGAAAAATAGGATTTAAGGTGAATCCAAATCGCCAACTGTGTAATTCTTTGGATGAAGTGCGGGAATATTACGAATATTGGGATGGGGAACGGCGCAATTTGCCTTACATGACTGATGGAGTTGTAGTTAAAATTAACTCGCTCTTGTTGCAGCAACAATTGGGTTTTACTCAGCGATTCCCGCGTTGGGCGATCGCTCTTAAATATCCCGCTGCAGAAGTGCCTACAATTGTAGAATCTGTTACCGTACAAGTAGGAAGAACGGGTGCTTTGACTCCCGTAGCGGAACTCAAACCGGTACAGTTGGCGGGAACTACTGTTTCGCGGGCTTCTCTCCATAATAGCGATCGACTCGCTCTTCTCGACCTCCATATCGGCGATACGGTTGTTGTTAGAAAAGCTGGGGAAATTATACCAGAAGTCGTGCGAGTTTTGCCGGAACTTCGCCCGCAAAATGCTCGTTTGTTTGTGATGCCCGATTGCTGTCCCGAATGCCAGCAGCCTGTAGTTCGAGAAAAAGGTGAGGCGGTTACTCGCTGCATCAATGCCTCTTGTCCGGCAATTTTGAGGGGTTCGCTGATTCATTTTTGCAGCCGGGATGCGCTGGATATTAATGGAGTTGGAGAGAAATTAGTCCAGCAGTTAGTTAATAGCAATCTGGTACATTCTGTAGCGGATTTGTACGATTTGACTGCCGCAAAATTGATGAATTTGGAACGGATGGGTAGCAAACTGGCAGAAAAATTGCTAGGGGCGATCGAGCAGTCTAAATCTCAACCTTGGGCGCGGGTACTTTACGGTTTGGGCATCCGCCATGTCGGCAGCGTTAACGCTCAATTACTGACAGAAAGATTCCCGAATGTAGAAGATTTAGCTAAGGCTTCAGCAGCTTCGATCGAGGGTGTCTACGGCATCGGACCGGAGATCGCTCAATCTGTTTATCAATGGTTTCAAGTTCCGGCAAATCAAAGTTTAATCGATCGCTTGAACTCTGCCGGTTTGCAGTTCAAATCGGAAGTTAAGAGCCAACAAACAGCAGGAGAAAGCACTACTTTGCCGCTGGCTGGCAAAGTTTTTGTAATTACAGGAACTTTGCCGACAATGAAACGAGATGAAGCAAAAGATCTGATTCAAAAAGCAGGAGGAAAAGTCACTAATTCTGTTAGTGCTAAAACTGACTATTTAGTTGTGGGCGAGGATGGGGGTTCAAAGTTAGATAAAGCTCGATCGCTCGGAGTCGCTCAAATTTCAGAAGCAGATTTACTGGCAATGTTGGGAAGTTAAAAACAGGGAAAAATTGAGATCCAGCAGGGTGATAAATAGAGTTTTTTGTGTAGTAGTAGGGGGTTTATTTAACTTGTTTTCC
>JBOFTL010000731.1:0-17380 GCA_051652045.1 Microcoleus sp.
CGGATCCTCATCCACCCGTCCCCTGCTTAAATCTACAATTATTAGATTGCTTACGGGTGGAATCACAGCCTCACGCGACTCTCATCCCACACTAACCGAGGCGGTATAGTGTGGGGATTCCCGTCTGTTTAGCTAAAAATCTACTTTAAGAGTAGAATCGATCCTGCACTATAAAGTGCTATCAAGCGATAGGGGCGATCGACCGACAAAAAATAAAAGTCAGATTGACGGATGGAATTAAAGGAATTTCATCACTAAATTCCTTCCATTTCTAATTCTTCAATTATTTGCAAA
Organism: Microcoleus sp.; assembly: GCA_051652045.1. Classification (GTDB taxonomy): domain Bacteria; phylum Cyanobacteriota; class Cyanobacteriia; order Cyanobacteriales; family Microcoleaceae; genus Microcoleus. The sequence continues at coordinate 295 of JBOFTL010000731.1, forward strand.
CCGCGCGGATCGCCGACTCGCAATAGCGAAGATTTAGCATCTTCCCGCACGCCCATATCCGCATCTTCTTCTAACGCTTCAATTAAGGCGTCGATCGCCACTGCATAAACCACATTATTCGGTAATTCGCGACATAATTGCCCGATCGCCCAAGCAGAGTTACTGCGCACGGCAGATACAGCATCCCGACGCAGCGCTTCAATTAATGGCGGTACCGCACCAATCACCACATCGTAACTAACTTTTGCCATTTGACCTAGGGAACTCGCCGCCCACAAACGCACCGCCGAAATATCAGTTTTTAAAGCATCAACTAAGGGTGCTAATGCACGGCGATCGCTGCAATTTCCTAGAGCCCAAACTACCCCTTTGCGAACGTAACCGTTCCAGTCGCAGTTGAGTTGTTGGATCAGCGGTTCTACGGCGTCGGGACTCGGATTTCTGCCCAAAGCATAGGCCGCGCTTACCCGCACCAACGGGCAGCCGTCTTTCAACAATTTAATTAAATGCACGATCGCGCGATCGTCTTGCAATTCGCAAAAAGCTCGCGTTGCAATCATTCGCTGCTGGGGTTCGGGAGATTCCAGCAAGGGCAGCATTTCCTCTGGATCTGGTAGCGGGGGTTCGGATTCGTCCAATCGATCCAAAGGGCTTTCCAGTTCAAGATCGGCATCAATGGTGTTGGGGTAGTCGTTATCGTCCATAAAAAAACTTTACCGCACTCAGGCAATTTTAGATTTTAGATTTTAGATTTTACGTTAAATAATTAGTAATTGGTAATTGCTAATTGGGCATCGAGTATTAGTAATACTGACAACCGTCAATTGTCAATTGTCAACTGTCAATTGTCAATCGATTTGAGCATCCAGATCGATTGACTTTGATAACCTAATTTTTGATAGAGATTTAAGGCCGGTTGATTGCTGAGAAATACTTGCAAGCCAATTTGTCGATCGCCCCTGGTTCTGGCCCAATTTTCAGCATGAATCACTAAAGCTGCACCGATTCCCAAACGTCGGTGTTCCGGTGCTACGTACAGCAGAAAAATGTGAGCGTGGCGTTCCCCACTGGCTTGATCGATCGCATTTCCCAACCACAAACATCCGACAACCGACGAGAAATTTTGGGATTGAAATCTTGGGGGCAAATCAGCAGGTGACTCGGCGGGCAAAATTTCTTCCCCTGCAGAGCTGTTTTTCAGGCACTCTACCCACCAAAGCGGCGTCCGATCTGAAAAATACTGCTCGACTGTCTGAGCCAAATGTCCCAATTCTCCATCGGGGTAAAGTTCTCGGTAAGTCCGGTGCATGAACTCGATCAGCTTGGCCCGATCGATCCCCGAGCCCGATCGCAGCCCGTAGCCCGGAATCAACTCAGCGGACACTGTTGGGGAAATAACTTACACCCAGGAACATCGGAGCGATCGCAGCAGCTTGCTTTTGGGGGATCGACTCCTCGATCGGTGCTGGGGCTGCCATATCCTCGGGCAAAAAGATGCGAGCGCTCACTGCTGCCAGCGCCAGCAAAAATATTAATAGTGCTATAAATGGAGCAATGTATTGACGAATGATAGTCATGACCGCAATAATTTGGAATGTCTAGTTGACGATTTTAATTATACCATATAAATCTTGCCAGTTCCGATAACTGACAAGATTTCCGAGCAGCAAAAAGATCAGCAAGTACGGTATATAATAATTATGACTGCCTCCCCTGCCGTTTATGAAAGCTTAGCAAAGTCAATTGTTTATTTAGCAGAGAATCCCGATGCCCGAAATACTGTTGCACGATTTCTCGATACTAACGGCTACTATGTAGATCGCATATTTAAAGACTCAGAAACCGGATTTTTCGCAATCGGTTTCGGTTCTTTTAACCCGCAAAACCCGCCAGTTTTAGTATTTCGCGGTACGGATTTTGTGGGAGGAGATGCTATATTTTCTGACTCCAGCGACATCGGTTTTCCCGAATTTCAAATCAATAGAGATTCTCTCAGAGAATGGGTAACGGAAATCGGTCAAGACACTGGTAAAAATCCCAATCAGTTATTGCCAGATTTAGTCGGTCACAGTTGGGGCGGCTCGGTAGCTCAAATTGCAGCCAGCGAATTTACAGCAATTAGCGGTAATGTATTTACTTTCAATTCTCCGGGAGTGTCGGCGAGTACCGTCAATACTTTCAGGCGAAATATCAGTCGGGCCCCTGGCAAAACCGTGCATCACTACATTGTCGGCGGTGATTTTGTCAGCTTATTTGGGGAAGGTTTTATACCGGGAAGAGTGTTTTTACAAACATTTACTGACCCGAATATTAACCCATTAACTACTTTGGCAAAACACCGCACGGACAAGCTGTTAAGTTCTCCACCTGTCGGTTTTTCCCAAAGGCAAATTTCCACAGAACAATTTAGCAGTCCCGAATTTGCTTACAACAGCAACGACTCGGATTTTAATGAGTTTATCGCGGCGATGACTGTTGCCTCGCCGGATTTGTCAATCGCCGTCAGAACCAGAGGAGGTTCAGAAAGCTTGAGAGTCGCATCAGACTTTTCTTTTCTGGAATTAATCAGACAAATACAATTTAGTTTAGCTCCCTTGCAACCGAATTATTTATCAGGGGACGATCGCGATAATGCAGCTACCGGCGGCCCCGGAGATGACACTGTAATTGGCAATAACGGTAGCGATACTTTGAGAGGAAATCGAGATAACGATAGCATTACGGGGGACGGTGGCAATGACTTTTTGGCCGGCGGGAGAGGTAACGATTACTTGAGTGGTGGCGACGGAGATGATGCAATGTCCGGGGAGTTGGGTAACGATTTTTTAATTGGCGGTGCGGGGCGCGATCGCTTTTTTTTGGAAGCTGGAGGCGGGGCCGATACGATCGCCGATTTTCAAGATTCTCAAGATGCAATCGGGCTGTCGCGGGGTTTAACTTTCGATCGGATTAGAATTACTCAAGGTGGTGATGGAGCGTTGATTATCATCCCAGTAACTGGTGAAATTCTTGTTACTGTTACGGGCGTACCGGCCAGCAGCCTTTCGCGCGCGGATTTCGTGCAAATTTAATACCCTTCGATCGAGGGAACAAAAAACGGACAACAGGGAAAAGTTAACAGGGAACATTTAAGGTGTATCGTTCTTGCCACCTGTTACTAGAGTGCTTGCTTCCCGTTACACGGGTATGATATAGAGGTTTATTTCTGCGAGACTTTAGTTGCAAAGTTCGTGATTTTTCCCGATCGAATTAGCTGATTTGTGCGAACCGCATTCCAGGAATTTTTCAGGAAAAAGTTACTAAATTTTACATTTTTATTCCGGCAAACTCGATCGATTAAGGTATAATTAGTAGCAAGATTACAACGAGAACAAAACTCAGGCAACTAGCCTATAAAATAGGTGTTTAGTTATACTTTGGATGGGATTTTAGATGCGATCTGGTAGATAGGAGCTGGTAGATATAATTTTGTAGATATCAGCTTGTATCGGATGCGAGGGAAAATAACTGAGCAAACAAAAGCTTGAAATTTGCTATTTGAAGTTTGCCAACAGTAGCTCTATTTTTAAGGGTGCTATTTTTGAGGACTCTATTTTTGAAAATAAGAGTTGCATCTTCAGATTGCGTGCGCTCGATCGAACACAATCTCAAATCAAAACAATTGCCAATCTAACCAAATCTAAAATCCCCAATCTAAAGTCCTAAATTGTTCTTGTGTAAGTCTGGTTATCGCTAAACTTCATCTCTAGTAGCAGGAAAAACAAATGGCAGCATCCCCCGCAGCTTACGAAACTATAGCCAAGCGATTAGTTTATATTGATGATAATCCTCAATTCCAAACCGTAGTTCAAGGCGGTTTGCTCGCAGCAGGCTATAGAATCGATCGCACCTTCAACGATCCTACAACTGGATTTCACGCGATCGGCTTAATTTCTACCACTCCAGACAAACCGCCAGTTTTAGTATTTCGGGGTGCAGACGCGGCGAACGACGATATTGCTGCCACAGACAGGCGAGGCATCGGTTTCAATCAATTTGAAGCCAACAAACAAGCTTTAGGAAATTGGCTGACACAAGTCGGTCAAGATACTGCAAAAAACCCCCGCCGCTTGGCACCCGACGTTCTCGGACACAGCTTGGGAGGTGCTTTAAGTCAGTTAGCAGCAACAGAATTCACATCGGCGATTGGAGATGTCGTCACCTTTAATTCTCCTGGAATTGCAAGGAGTTCAGTCAATACTTTTACGCAAAAAGCCGGCTCTACTAAGAAGGTAACTCATTACATCGTCAGCGGAGACATTGTAAGTTTGGGAGGAGAAGCTTTTCTGCCAGGAAAAGTTGTTTTGCAAACATTTACCGACCCTGTAATTAACCCAGTATTAGTTTTAGACAAGCACACGCAAGCAGGTTTGTTAACAACTCCTCCTCCGGGCTTGACTCAGACGGAAATCTCCGTAAGCCAGTTGAACAATCCCGCCTTTACTTTCACAGATTCAGATTATTTAGAACTCTTAGCAGGCTTGGATTTTACCCTGCCACAATTCGCCGATGCCCTGGAATCGCGCAGTAAATTAGAGCTGTTGAGAACTGCTCCGGGCAGCTCATTTTTCGGCAGCATTGTTGTTATGCAAAATGCTCTCAACCTATCTCAATCTAATAATTTAGTGGGAGACGATACCAACAATACAGCATTCGGTTTGGCTGGCGACGATATTATAATCGGCAACGGGGGCAACGATACTCTAGCTGGCAGTAAGAACAATGATATTCTCACAGGTGGCAGCGGCAACGATCAGTTGTTTGGAGGCAAAGGAGAGGACAATTTAAACGGAGGAGATGGCAACGATACGCTAACTGGTGGAGCGGGTGCGGATCTCATAATTAGCGGTGTCGGACGCGATGTATTAGTGTTAGGAGCGGGTGCGGGTACAGATACCCTGGTAGACTTTCAAAAGGGTCAAGATGTAATTGGCTTAGCAAGGGGTTTGAGATTCAACCAAATAACAGTTAATGAAGGCGATGTAACAACGACGATCGAAATTACCAGTACCGGCGAAATTCTTGCCAGTATTCCCGGTGTTCCCAGCAGTCCGCTAACAGCCAGCGATTTTATTTCGATTTAGTTGGTTGCCGGTGGTTATTTCAAGACTTACGCGAAGAATACGATTCCGATCGATCGACCGCGATAAGTCAGGATCTTAGTAAGGACTTAAGTCCTTTTTTTGAGGACCCAAGTCCTCACTACAAACTGTTTTTATTAATGGCAATCGCTCGGACATGAGATAACTCCGAGATCTGAGGTGCCCGGCACTCCTTAGATCTCGGTCGATCGCCCGTATGATATATTTTGGTAATTAAAACTTCGAGCCAAAAAGCGATAAGAGAGGATCGCGATCTCCTCAACCAATACGCCATGCTAGATTCTGAATTCTCAGACGATTTAAAATGGACGCCCGAAGCCAAGGCAAAACTTAAAAATATTCCCTATTTTGTCAGGGGACAGGCGCGCGCCCGCATCGAACACCTCGCCCGTGAAGCCGCAACCGACGTGGTGACTGCTGACCTTGTTGAGCGAGCTCGGATCGAGTTCGGTCAATAACGGATCGAAATGTACCCTAAAGCCTTAGACTATAGAATGCGTTTCTTAATGTTCTGAAGTCTACTGAGTCACCCGTGCGCAAAATAGTAATCGCTGGAAACTGGAAAATGTATAAAACTAGGGCTGAATCCCTAGAATTTCTGCAAGGATTCATGTCCTGCCTGACGGAAACCCCAGAAGAGCGGGAAGTGGTGCTGTGCACTCCCTTCACTGCTTTGGCCGTCCTCTCGAAAAATTTGCATGGCAGCCGGGTGCGACTGGGTGCTCAGAACCTTCACTGGCAAGAGTCGGGGGCTTTTACCGGGGAAATTTCCGGCCCGATGCTGACCGAACTTGGCGTCCGCTACGTTATTGTAGGTCACAGCGAGCGGCGTCAATATTTTGGGGAAACTGACGAAACAGTAAATTTGCGCCTGAAGGCCGCTCAAAAATACGGTTTAATTCCAATTCTGTGCGTTGGCGAAACCAAGCAACAGCGAGATGCTGGAGAAACTGAAGCTCATATTTTTTCGCAGTTAGAAAAAGGTTTAGTAGGTATTGACCAAAAGAATTTGGTAATTGCTTACGAGCCGATTTGGGCGATTGGAACTGGCGATACTTGCGAAACGAAGGAAGCCAATCGAGTTATCGGTTTGATTCGCTCTAAATTGAGCGATCCCGACGTGCCGATTCAGTACGGCGGCTCTGTGAAACCGGAAAATATTGACGAAATTATGGCTGCGCCGGAAATTGATGGTGCTCTCGTCGGCGGTGCTAGTTTAGAACCTCGAAGTTTCGATCGCATTGTTAATTACAAATAAGTAGAAGGAAGAAGGAAGAAGGAAGAATGTCGATCTAGAAGCTTTTAGGTCATTCCGATCTTACATTATTGCTAATTGGTGGTTGTAGGAGGAGTTTTGATGTTGAAGAACGAAAATCTGTACCAGTTACCCCAAAATCTTCCTGTACCAGTTGATGATGGGGCAGCTAACCACCTTTTGGGCTTGCAACTTCCTTCAATTACATTGATATCGACGGCTGGAATTCTTGTAGATTTAGCAAGCATTTCTGGAAGGACTGTTGTGTATTGCTATCCGCTCACTGGCAGGCCTGATGCAGAGTTGCCGAAAGGGTGGAATGAGATTGTAGGGGCTAGAGGATGCACGCCTCAAACTTGTGCATTTCGAGAATATCACCGAGAGTTACAAGCACTTGGTGCAGGGTGTTTTGGTTTGAGCGCGCAAAGTACCGAATACCAGCAAGAGGCTGTCCGACGGCTCCACCTTCCCTTTGAATTATTGAGCGATTCACAGCTAATGTTTGCGAATGCTTTGGGATTGCCTACTTTTGAAGTTGAGTCGATGACTTTGATTAAAAGGCTAACGCTAATTCTCGGTAACGGGTGTATTGAAAAGGTATTTTATCCTGTATTTCCGCCCGATCGCAATGCGGAACAAGTTATTGATTGGCTTTCTCAAAATCTACGAGATAGAGCTAAATAATATGATGTTCGATCGATCGTCTATAATTATCATATTCCATTGAGTGTTTCTCCGATCGAAAGGAGTTAGTCTATGAGTGCGATCGTTATACCAAAACTAGCCTTAGAGGAGTTCTTGAAACTTCCTGAAACTGAACCGGCCTCAGATTTTATTAATGGAGAAATCATTCAGAAGCCCATGCCTCAAGGAGAACATAGTGTAATTCAATATGAACTATGCAAGAGCATAAATGAAGTAGCGAAACCTCGGAAAATTGCCAAAGCTTTCCCCGAGTTGCGCTGCACTTTTGGCGGTGAGTCGATTGTACCTGATGTAGCAGTATTTAGATGGGAAAGAATTCCTTTTTTGCCTTCGGGTAGAGTTGCCAACATCTTTGAAATTCATCCAGACTGGTCGATCGAAATTCTATCTCCCAACCAAAACCAAACAAAAGTGCTGCGTAAATTGCTGCACTGTTCCCGACACGGTACTGAGTTGGGGTGGCTGCTAGATCCAGAGGAAGAAAGTATTTTGGCGGTATTTCCCGAACAAAAAGTAGAACTTTACAAAGGTGCAACTAAGTTGCCGATCGTTAACGGAATTGATTTAGAATTGACCGTTGATGATGTTTTTAGCTGGTTGAGTTTTGGTTGAGCAGTCATTGACGCATTAAGGTTCAAAGAAACCGAGTTTTTATTGAAGTTTTTATTGAATCTAGGGGTGTCAGCAAAATGTTGTAGCGAAAACTCGGTTTCTAGCTAATTGCGTGTGATACCATTTTTTTTAAGAAGATCCGATCGAGATCGAGGACGACAAGACATTGTAACTATCCCGCTTTCCCAGTTTGCGCAAGTCGATCGTAACTTTAAAAAATGGTATTAAGTCAAATCTCAAATCTCAAATTTCAAATCGTCAATGATAAATAATCCAGACAAAATTATTATTAGAAATAAATCTTTTGAGTGGGGAAAACGCACTTATTTAATGGGAATTTTGAATGTAACTCCTGACAGTTTTAGCGATGGTGGAGAGTTCAATACCCTAGATTCCGCTCTAGCACGAGCAATAAATATGGTAGGATACGGGGTCGATATTATCGATATCGGCGGTCAATCTACACGACCCGGTGCAGCAGAAATATCTCTAACAGAAGAACTCGATCGAGTCATACCTGTCGTGGAAATGCTGCGACAAAAATCTCGGATTTTTGGCAACGTGCCGATTTCTGTCGATACTACAAGATCGGAAGTTGCTAAAGCTGCTGTTGAGGCGGGAGCAGATACGATCAACGATATTTCTGGAGCTACTTTTGATTCCCAAATGCTGCAAACAGTGGCTAATTTAAAAGTGCCAATAATTCTGATGCACCTTCGGGGAACTCCCCAAACCATGCAAAAAATGACAAAATACCGCGATTTAATTGGAGAAATCGGCGAATTTTTAGAGAACAGAATCGAAGCAGCAGTTGCAGCGGGAATTGATAAATCTCAAATAATTATCGACCCCGGTATCGGCTTTGCCAAAAATTGCAATCAGAACCTAGAAATTTTGCGAGAATTACCCAATTTTCGCTATTTAAATTGTCCGATTCTAGTAGGATTATCGCGGAAAAGTTTTATCGGTCAAATTTTAGAGCAACGGGAAGCCAAGGAGAGAATCTGGGGGACAGCGGCGGCTTGTACGGGGGCAATCGCGAATTGTGCCGATATTTTGCGCGTTCACGATGTGAGAGAAATGCGCGATGTTTGCCGTGTTGCCGACGCCATCTTCAGATATCAATCTTGAGCAGTTGATTGCTTGATAGCTTTGAAATCCGCGGTTCTAACATCCGAGGGGATATCGGGTATGGAACCCATCAACTCGCCCAAAGCTTCGCTCATGTTTCTCGGGTCCATAAACAAGATTTTGGCATTGTCACTGTCGCCGAGTTTTTGTTGGGCGTCCAAGTATTTTTCTGTTACCAAGTAATTCAAAACTTGCCTGCTGTTTGGATGGGATTCTAGAGCTTCAACTAACAGCCTCATGTATTCTTTAGTACCGATGGCTTTATTGACCATCGCTTGCCATTCGCTCTTAGTAGCCCGTTCCAATTCCATAGCTTCTTGCACCCTTTTCGGAGGTGTAATGCTTTGAATTTCGACCCGGATCACTTTCACGCCCCAAGTTTCAGTGGCTTCATCCAACTTCTTGAGTAACTTCTTATTCATGTCATCTCGGGCACCCAAGATGTCTTGCATTGGCAACCGACCTATTTCTGCGCGAAACGTAGTTAAAACTAAGTTAGCGATCGCATTTTCAATTTGATCGATTCCGTAGTAAGCTTTTTGCAAATTTACAACCCGCCAATACACAACGGCATCGACTTCTAGAGCCACATTATCTCCCGTGATTGCTGATTGAGGTTTAATATCTAAAACTCTTTCACGGCTCGTGTCTACACAGACTACTTTTTCTACCAGGGGAGTGATAAAGTGGAATCCGGGCTTGAGAGTGCGCCTGTATTTGCCCAAACGCTCGACTAAAGCTTCGTCGCCACCGTTAACTATTCTGACAGAGGAATTGACAGTGTAGACGGCGATGAGTGCAACGAGCATAGATAGAATAGACGGCCCCATTTCTACTTTCCTGCTAAGGTTGACTGAGATTCGATCGGGATTCTACCTCTAATTTACCGCAAAATTTCCCCGAGAGTGTTAAAATACGGCCACAGTTAATATCTGTATAACAGTTGCCTGCATTGGCTCGGATGAGTGACCTAGCCGTAAAAACAATCTGCGGTTATCTCCCGATCTTTGGTAAACGCCAACCTGCGAACAACACATTTTCTGAAAATATGAAAAACGATCGAGGGTTCCGCTGCTTCAAATCTTTTACTCGAATTGCTTCAAGTGCGGTGGCTGCAACCTGCGTGCTGGCAGTTACCGGGCCGGGTTGGGCCGAGCAAAACAGCCTGCACATTTCCCAAAACTCGCAGCCGCGGGGCGGTCAAACTCCCGTGCGGGAAGTTACCTCCTATCAACTGGACGGAGATGAACTCAAAATTTGCAAGCAGCGAGGTAATGCCGAGAAAAAGTGCGAAGCTATGGGAAAAGGCTACACCTTGGCCTTGAGGACTGCAAATGACCTTTACAGTCAAGGAAATGCTGCCAATGCCGAAGCTTTGTACCGACAATTAATCGCTCGCTACCCCAAACAAGCGGATGCTTATTACAAGTTGGGGACTTTGCTGTCAGCACGAGGTAACATGACAGATGCGATCGCCCAATTCCAACAAGCTATTAAATTTAATCCTAAACACGCCAAAGCTTACAACGATTTGGGCGTGGCAATGGCATCTCAAGGTCAGTTGCCGGAGGCAATAACTCAGTGGAGGGAAGCGATTAAGATTAACGGCGAATATCCCGATGCTTTGAATAATTTAGGTGTGGCCCTGTTGCGACAAGGACAGAAGGAAGATGAAGCAGAAGCTGTGGCTAGCCTGAAAAAAGCTAAGGAATTGTTTGTCAAACAAGGCAGGACTCAAGCTGCTAACAGAATCGAGCAAATTTTGCAGGAGTTCAATTCCCAATCTACCCAATCTTAAGTAGAAGGCATCAGGCAAAATGAAAGTTTGTAGTGTGGACTAAAGTCTGCAATATAGAACGAAATTCCACACTACAAATCAGCAAATCTGCGACGATCGAATCGAAAGAAAAACAAAAATTAATTACTTCCGACAATTTCTTCAAGTGCCGATCGCAAGTCAGGATATTGATATTGAAAACCGCTAGCTAAAGTTTGTTTCGGCAACACTTTTTGCCCTTCCAAAACAACTTTAGCACCATCTCCCAATAGCAATTCTAAAGCAAAAGCAGGTACGGGCAACCAAGAAGGTCGCTGCAAAACTTTGCCTAAAGTTTCGCACAATTCATTCATCCGCACTGGATTCGGTGCTGTGGCATTGAAAACACCTTGAACTTGCGGATTTTCCAGAGCGTATAATATTAAATTAACCACATCTTCACGGTGAATCCAAGAAAACCACTGTTTCCCAGTACCGATCGGCCCGCCAGCAAATAGTTTAAAAGCGGGCAGCATTTTTGCCAGCGCGCCTCCTTTTCCTAACACTATTCCAAACCGCAAAATTGCCAGTCGCGTTCCCGAATTTTTTACTTTTGTGGCTTCTGCTTCCCAGGTTGTGCAAACATCAGTTAAAAAATCGTTTCCGGCAGGACTATTTTCGTCAAACTCTGCCGTTTCGCTAGTTCCGTAATAACCGATCGCCGATGCACTTACTAACACGGAAGGTCGAGAATTAGCAGATTCGATCGCCTCTACTAATTTTTGCGTTGTTAATTTGCGACTGTCAAGAATTTCTTGCTGCCGCGCCTGAGTCCATTTTTCCTCAGCAATAGGCGCGCCGGCTAAATTGACTGCAGCATCGCAACCCGCGATCGACTTTTGCCACTCACCGGACTCTGCTGGCTTGCAGGCGACAACTTCCAAATTCGGGTAAGCTGAAGCTGGAAAAATTCGCTGCGCCCTCGCCGCATCGCGAGCCAAAATCACCGTGTAATGTCCTTGCGCTTGCAGCCTCTCTACCAAACGGCTGCCTACAAATCCCGTTGCTCCCGCGATCGCTACTTTCATCTTTTACTCGCTGTCCGAAATAGTCTTTAATTATACGTTCCAGAAAGCACGCCCGATCGCCCCGCCACAAGTCAAATGTATTTTTACTACACTATTAGGGGGTGAGAGTCAACTGTCAACTCTCAACTCTCAACTCTCAACTCTCAACTCTCAACTGTTTAACAACAATGCCTGCAAAAAAATCAAAGCTTCTAATTGCTGCCGCGATCGTTGCAGCAGGTGGCGCCGCGGTCTACTTTTACTTTAAGGGTTTGAGCGAACAAATATCTAACCCTCTGGCAAGTGCCAAAGTCGTACCAGACGAAGCAATGATGGCCGCGTTCGTTTCCCCCAATCCCAAAGCCTTGTCGCAATTGCAACAATTTGGTACTCCAGGGGCGCAAAAGTTAGTCGGCTTGGGTTTAAAAACCTTTCAAGAACAAAGCTTGGCAGGAACTCAAATTGACTTTGAAAAAGATTTAAAACCTTGGTTGGGGGGTGTGATGCTGGCTTTGCTTCCGCCGGAGGGCGAGGCGAAAACGGAGCCCCCGAAACTGTTGCTGGTAGTCAGCATTAAAAATAAACTGAGTGCTTGGAATTTCGCTAATAAATTAAAATCTCAGCAAGGCGCAAAAATCCAAGAAAGTGAGTATCAAGGGATCAAAATTTCTGAGATTGCGGAAGCCAGCGGTAAGAGCTACAGTGTGGCTTTGCTTGACGACCAATTAGTTATAGCTCCTTTTAGAAAATCGGTGGAATTGGCGATCGATACTTTTAAGGGAGAACCTTCGCTGGCAGGTCAACAAAGTACGGCTAATTTATTGTCTGACAGTGCTGGAGTTGCCAATCCGATCGCTACTGTTTTTATCGCTGATTATCCAGCAGCAATGCAGCAGTTGAAAGCTAATTTACCCGATGAATTAAGGTTCCCTTCGCTAGTGCTGTCGCAATTCAAACAAGTTAAATCTTTGGTAGCAGGAATTGGGGCGGACAGTGAGGGATTGAGAATCAAAACTGTCGCCCAATTAGATCCTAGATTAGCCTTGCAAAATTCTCAGAAAACACCGAAATTTTTGCCCAAATTTCCCGGCGAAACAGTAGCTTTGGTTGGAGGTAAGGGACTGAATCAAATCTGGTCGCAAGCAAATGTCGAAGCAAAAGATAACCCGGAAGTTGACAGAAGCATTCAGCAGGTGCGACAGGCTTTTAAACGGTTAGATTTGGATGCCGATCGAGAGGTTTTTGGTTGGATGGACGGGGAATTTGCGATCGGGGCAATTGCGGCAATTGGGGCGAATAGCGGCGATCGGGAGATTTTGTCTCAGTTAGGTATGGGGCCGGCAGCGATCCTAGAAACGAGCGATCGGGCTGCTGCGGAAGCAACTTTGAAAAAATTAGATGCGATCGCTAAAACCTATACAGTTAGCGTTACCCCAAAACAAGTTCAAGGCAAGGAAATTACCGAATGGAAAACACCGACTCAAGGTACTTTATTCGGACACGGCTGGCTGAATGAAAATTCAGTATTTATTGCTTTGGGCGGGCCTTTAGTTGAGGCAATTACTGCGCCTCCACCGCAGTCACTGACGGCAAGTCCGAGTTTTCAAAAGATCGCCCCTGCTGTGCCTCCAGCTAACCTCGGCTATTTTTACTTGGATATGGAGAAAACCATGTCTTGGGCTGACAAATATGTACTCAAAGCAGTGCCGACTTTGGTGCCGCCGCCCGCAACTGAAGTGTTGAATTCGTTCCGAGGAATTAGCGTTGCTGCTGCTTCTCCAACACCTGCGACAGCCGAGCTGGAAATGCTGTTTGCCTTCAAATCTAATTAGTGGGAAACTGATATCTTGTCCGGTCGATCGTCCGCAATCTAAAGAGTTGGGTAAGGGCGGGTTTTTGAAAGCTATCGATTGTTATCAATATTTTCTCACCGCCAGCGGGCGATCGCGATTCGAGTTCCCTCACCCACTTGGGAAACAATATCAAACTCGTGCATCAAACGCTTCGTCCCGCTTAGTCCCAAACCCAAACCGTGGCTGGAAGTATAGCCGTCAGTCATCGCCAATTCAATGTCGGGAATTCCCGGTCCTTTGTCTTCAAATATCAACCGCAGTCCTTTGCGGTTTCCCGATCGCAGCGTTTCCAAAGTTACAGTTCCCCCTTTGCCGTAATCTACAGTATTGCGGGCGATTTCGCTAGCTGCAGTAACAATTTTCGTTTGGTCTACTAAGCCGAATCCTATTTCTACGGCCCAAGTTCGCACTTTTTGCCGCACGTAAACTATATCTGAGGAGGATCGAATTTCTAATATCTCACGTTTTGACATGGCTGCTGCTTTGTTCTGTAACACCTCTCTACAACCCTACAAACACAGTTAAATATTTTATTGACTGCTTATTAGACATCTGGTAAAAAGATGATGGAAGCCTTACCCTATCTAGACAAAAACCTAATTATGGGAAATTAATTATGGGAGATGTCTATTCTACTTCCTGCGAAGGTACACTCAAAGATGTCTCCAGCAATTTCATTCCCTTTTCAACATTTAAGGCCGTGCGAACTCCTGTCAGAGTCAGCCCCAATTCTACTAATGTAATTGCAACGGCAGGCTGCATCCCCACAACCACCGTTTCCGCATCTAAAATTCGCGACATTGTAGCAATGTTGTTGAGGATGCGTCCGATGAAAGAGTCTACAATTTCTAAAGCAGAAATTTCGATTAAAACCCCTTTGGCACCTGTTTTTACAATACGGTTAGTTAGATCGTCTTGCAAGGTCACTGCCAAGCGATCGTGCATATCTACTTGAATTGTTACTAGGAGAAATTCTCCCATTTTCAGGATGGGAATCCGTTCCACAATGTTACCTCTTGTTGTTGATTTTTAGAGTGAACTTAAAGAATGAGAGTATTTCGATCGAGCTTGCAGTCAAAGATCGAATCTTAACTTGGCTGCTGCTAATTATTAACCATCACCTGTTGATATTTATTCCCTAATTTTTTTTATTGTTAATCCTTGGCGCTGTAAAGCAACTTTAAAAGCATCAGCCAAAGTGGCTTTAGTGATAATATCCTGCAAATCCACTCCCAAATGAACGATGGTTTGAGCTATTTGCGGGCGGATACCGCTGATGATACACTCCGTACCCATTAAACGAGCCGCAGCTACGGTTTTTAACAAGTGTTGAGCGACTAAAGTATCGACAGTCGGTACACCTGTAATGTCTAAAATTGCAACTTCCGAGCCAGTTTCCATGATTTGCTGCAACAGATTTTCCATGACGATTTGAGTGCGGGTACTATCGAGAGTGCCGATCGTAGGTAGGGCCAGAATACCATCCCAAAGTTTCACTACTGGGGTGGACAATTCTAACATTTCTTGCTGCTGGCGCTCGATGACTTCTTCGCGGGCTTTGAGAAAGATTTCTGTTACCCAAAGACCTAATTGGTCTAGCAAATTAGTAGACAACCAAAGTTCGGCAACCAGCGCGTCGCGGTCTTGAGTTAGCTCGTGACAAAGCCGATCGAACAGTGGCTTCTTAAAAGATAAAATAAAACTAGCTATTTCTGATGGTGTAAAACCCCTCTGCACGCGCCCTCGGGAAACTTCTGCCAGCAACTGTCGCATATTTTCCCACTCAGGTGTTTGGATGTCGTTAAAGTTGCCATGCTGTACGGCAACGTGCAATAATTGCAGGAATTCTTGACATTCCGATCGCAATTCTTTTGCTCTCATCAGGTCGTCCCTGCGCAGCCCCGTATTTTGCAGTTCTTTGAGCCAGTGTCCTAGTAGCTCTGCTTGGTATTTTTGCAAAATTTCTGCTATTGTGCTGCTGCTTTTGAGTTCCATTTATATATCTCCTGCTGCAAGTTCAAATTGTGCTTGACTCTATTATTTTCCTCCAGTCGATCGGGAAAATCAATAGATGCTATCAATAGATGCGTAATGTCAGCGAACGAATCAAGAAATTGACCGCGACTTTTACAAATTAAACTATGACTTTAGAGACAGCAGCTTAGCTTAACTCCAAAATGCGTTTGACGATCGCGCTGGTAGAACTGGCAACCTCTATTTTAACCAAAGAAATCTTGCCACCTACCTCGCGAACCGCTGGTACTTCCGGCAGCGTTTCAAGCTGATAGTCGCCTCCTTTAACATATATATCGGGTTTGAGAGCAGTTATCAGTTGAGTTGCCGTAGTTTCGCTAAAAATTACTACCGCATCTACTGATTTGAGGGCAGCAAGCACTTGGGCCCGTTGGTCTTCCGGTACGATGGGGCGAGAAGGAAATCCGGGTTGTTGGGGTTTGATAGCCCGCACGCTCGCATCGCTGTTTAATCCCACCACGAGAGTGCGTCCCAAGGCTTTTGCTGACTGTAAATAACGGACGTGACCGACATGAAGGAGATCGAAACAGCCGTTAGTAAAAACTATCGGACGCCACTGACTCGAAGCTGCTGCGATCTCTGCTTCAAGTTCTCTCAACGTATAAACACCAGAAATCATAATTGGCAGTAACGACAAATAGCTAGTTTGAAGGGGGATAAATTATTTTACCAAGAAACGTGTCTAGTTGCGTCGCTATACTAAAAAATTAAATTCCTCTATTTTTGAGTAATTAGTAATTAGTAATTAATAGTTGCTATTTGGTAGTTAGTAATTGGAGGTTAAAAAAGTTTGGGAACAATTATTTATTCCAGCCCTCTGTGATATCAATTACTATAAGACAGGGGATGCCAGTTCCACCGCCACCAGTAGTAAGTTCTCGGGCAGCGCGAGGCACAGGCGCAAAACCCTCATGCAGGTTGCCCTCTAGTGTCAATTTTTTTTGACACTTCTTGAGAGCGAAACCTACTTAACAGAGAGACTCCCAGCGTAAAGCAGCCATCTGTGCGCTTTCAGACTCGGGTCACTTCAGGCAGTTAGCTGCTGCCTGTAGCGCGCACCTTGAAAAGCTTTACAGGCACTTCAGGGCGCAGCCTCGCGGAATCGACTTGGCACTTCACTGCAATCAGCCGACCGTTTCAAGGTCGAAATTGCAACCAGTAGAGTACAGGCCAGATTCCCAACCGATATTCGGGCGAGCTATTTTGGTAGAAAACAACGTAGCTTAATTAACGCAATCCAGTCAACTACCTCAGATATCTAAGGGTGTAGAATCATCTAACAAGAACTATGAAAGCAACTAATAGCCGTCAATTTTCTTCTGTCGCAGCTCGAACTCTAAAAGTAGTCGGGATTGTATTGATTCTTTCTGCTTTGCTTGACAGCATTGTGCTGTCGCTACCAGGAGAAACAGCCGACATTTTCAATAGAGTCTGGCAGTTGGCTGCCGCAACTCAAATAGTCGATCGGGGTATTATGCCTTTAATGGGTATAGCATTGCTTTTAACTGGCTTTTGGGTTGACAGCAGTACGG
>JBOFTL010000732.1:0-2062 GCA_051652045.1 Microcoleus sp.
AACTCCGCAATAGCTGTCGTTCGTTGTCGATCGTGGTTTAGCGACAGACACAGACGCTCGTACAGAATAATCATTAAACCAAACTTTTTTTACTAACTCAGTGATAATAAACAGCAAAATTGGTGAAGGGTGTCACATCCAAAATTTACTAATTATGAGATAATGTAGTTTTTCTCATCTGGTTTGGGTAGTTGAGAATAGGTCAGAGAAATACAGTTGCATGGTTTTATGGTTTTAGAGAATTTAGGTTGTAACGTTTCGGGTCGATCGACTTCAATAAGATCGACCTCAATAAGTAAGTTTGTAGTGCGGACTTAAGTCCGTACTATTGATATCTTGCAGCACTGTTCGGACGCAATCTCAAATTTTAACTCGAAAATTGCTCAATATCTACTCTCGAAAAAATCACAAATCTGCCAGAAAAAAGCCCAAATCTAACGTTCGTATTAAAGATTGTAAATCGGCACTTCCTCTATCGGTTCTGCTAACTCAAATCCAAACACCCGCGAATAGAAATAGAATTCACCATCGAGGGTTCTTTTAATATTTTCAGCGCGCCGAAAACCGTGTTGTTCCCCTTCATAAGCAACATAAGCAACAGGCAAATTTTTAGCTTTCAATGCTTCTACCATCATTTCCGCTTGATTGGGTGGCACGACTTTATCTTCTAATCCTTGAAAGAAGATTGCCGGACAAGACAAACGTTCGGTAAAATGAATGGGCGATCGAGCTACATACAAATCTTTGCGTTCTGGATAAGGTCCGATCAAACTATCTAAATAGCGCGCCTCAAATTTGTGAGTATCCCTCACCAAAGCCTCCAAATCGCTAACTCCATAATAGCTCGCACCAGCCTTAAAAACGTTCCGGAAAGTCAGCGCGCACAGGGTTGTATATCCCCCCGCACTTCCACCCGCGATCGCCATTCTTGCTCCGTCTACTAAGCCTTTTTCAGCTAAATATTTTGCACCGTTAGCGCAGTCGTCAACATCGACAATTCCCCAATTATCTCTCAATCTTTGTCTGTATTCTCTCCCGTAACCGGTACTGCCGCCGTAGTTAACATCAAGGACAGCAAAACCGCGACTCGTCCAATATTGAATCCTCAAATTCATGCTGCTAGAAGTAGCTGCAGTGGGGCCGCCGTGACTCTTGACAACCAAGGGCGGTTTTTCAGTTTCCGGGGCTGTAAAATCTCGGTTTTGCGGCGGATAGAAAAAGCCGAATGCAGTCAAACCATTTTCGGTAGGAAATTCGATCGGCTGCGCTACAGAAAGATAACCGGTGTCGATACTTAAATCGCTCGATCGGCGCAATACTTCTCGCTGATTTGTTGCTAAGTTTAACAGTATAATAGCCGAAGTTTCTGCTGGCGAACCTGCCAGAAACACAGCAATTTCTCCCCAGGCTTTAACTGAGGAAATATCAGTATAAGGCGTGGTTATTTCTGTCAATTGCTTGGTCGTTAAATCGATACTTGCTAAATTCCACTGACCCAACCGATTGTAAGTGCAAATAATTTGATTTTCCGCAGCTATCCCATAGGTAGACATTCCAAAAACCCACTGAGGAAGACCGAATTCGGCTGCCATTTCGCAAAGAGGTTCGATTTCAGTTTTCCCGGCCTCCCCCCTTAGCAAGGGGGAATTGAGGGGGGTTCCGGCCTCCCCCCTTACTCAGGGGGGATTGAGGGGGGTTCTATAAATATTCCACCAATTCGACTTGTCGGAAACAAAGTACAAACTTCCATTAGGCGACCATTCCGGTTGAAAAATCGACTCCTCAACTCCGCCGGCAACTAACTGTTTTTCGCCTAAAGAACCGCTAGAATCAATTTTTGCTACCCACAACTCTGTTCCATCCCAAGGCATATTAGGATGGTTCCAACTAATCCAACAAAGTTGAGAACCGTCAGGACTCAAACGCGGCGAAGCATAAAAATCATTTCCCTCAATTAAGACTCGAATATCTGCACCATCATCCAAATTAATGCTGACGATTGTATTGACAGCTTCTCCCTCACCTGAGTGGTCTTCGCGCACGCAAATCAGGCGATTTCTTT
>JBOFTL010000733.1:0-18805 GCA_051652045.1 Microcoleus sp.
CGACGAGACGATCGCTCATTGTAATAATTCTGGTAAAATACCCAGATCTTCGATCGCAGAATCACAATCTAGGTCTAGATAAAACAGTTTCATGTGACAAGTGGGGCCCGACGTATTCCTCACTATAAAACGCCGTAAAGGGAAAGAAATTCGAGTACCTTGAAGGAAGTTCTAGATATCCTTAACCGGACTCAGAAGCCTACAACATACCGCTTGCGGTTGGTGTAGGAGCGTCACTCGAAAGACTTGTCAAAACAGGATGACAAATTTTGAGCGGTGAAGTTTTAAGAGTCGATCGCGAGGGTAAATCGATTTTACCGGCTGCGGGCGATCGATCGGCGGCTTGCACCGCGTGCCGAGTTGATGGATTTTTGGGGAACTGCTAAATTAGGTCTTTAATTGTCTTTTACCGCTCCAGAACACAATGAAAAAGTTTCAAGTATTAGCTGGCATTGTTTCTGCTGTCGCAATCTCGGGCGGCATCGCATTTGCTGACCCCGCATCTGCTTACAACTGCTCCTTCGGCAAGTCTAAAGCAGCTCAATCCGGTTCCGGCACAACCGCAATCGGTTCTGGCGGCTCGGACCAAATGAATCCTTGGAAATCCTACAAAATCGCAGCCCTCGGTTTTCTCGGTTTGGCCGGTGCTTTGGGTGGCGGTGCTGCATACATGAGCTATCGTGCCGGCAAGAAAGCTAAAGCTGCTTGCGATGCGATGAGCGATAATTTTGAAGTTTTTGAAGAAACAGTTGAGCCGAACCCTGGTGCGATCGTTTCTGAATCCGCCGAAGTTCCCGCTACTGGCAACTTTACTGCCGATGCTGTTGTCGAGTCTAGCGTGTTTGTAGCTGAGGCAGTAGAAACCGTCGCAGTTGTCCGGGAACACCCGGAAGCTCCCGGCGGCGAACTCGATTTGCCCGCTGTTGAAGTTGGCGATGCGAACCCAGGTTCTGCGATCGCAAAATAATCAAATCAAATTTCTGTACGGTTTGTAGTGCGGACTTAAGTCCGCATTACGAGCTCTGGTTTGTAGTACGGACTTAAGTCCGCATTACGAGCTAATGTTATTCAGGCCGATCGAACACTAAATAATTCTGAGTAATTTATACATTACTGGTTTATATATTTAATAGATAAAAAGAAAGGTTTATATACTTGATAAGCCGTAAGGTGCGCACTGCGCACCCTACATTAGAATGCTTGCATCTAGAAGTGTACTCGATAATTTAGCGGGCTGCAAAGATGCCCACATCATAGCTGTAATCAGCTTGATGTAGGAGTATGTCACATTGTTGAAACCGATCGCCCGATCGATCCGGAGGTAGACGGCAACGGTTCCACGATCCTGCTACAGTATAAAATATAGCCCCACAGAATATAACTATATAAATCATGAATTCTTGGCGCGATCGATTCAGTCAATTTACGGGTAAAACTAGATTTGTAGTTTGTCGCTTGTTCGTCCACCTAACAGGCGAAGAAGTAGCACCGTTGTTGGGAATTCTCAACAGCACGGCCAGAAGCGCGATCGACGCTGATGGCGATATAGAAGTTTTAGGAGAAGGGCTGGTAGAAGTTTGCAATCACTTGTTGCAGTACGACAATTACTGGCAAGCAGCCGCCAACGAAGGTGATGTTTTTTGGGATGAAGGCGAAGCCGGCGATTATGTAGATGAAATCTTTACTGATTCGGCCGAGCGCTATCTTGGCGAGCCGCAAAACAGCACGGGGGTTTACGATAAAAATTCACCGCTATCTTTACCTGTAACTAGAAATGTAATCGTGATGATTGCGGTTGCTTTTGAAGGAGAAGTTCCGGCATTGGAAACAGATTTAGCAAACATCGGTTCCCTGAAAACGGGTTTAAAAGCACTGATTAATTTACACTACCAACAAAGGCTCCGCGCCATCCAAGTGCATTTTTCTCCCGCACAGTTGGGAGACGAACTTACCAGCGAGCAAGTATTGCTCAATTTCCCCGAACTCATTCCCCTCTAACAGTTGACAGTTGACAGTTGACAGTTGATAGTTGATAGTCGGTCGATCGATTGAAAGTCGATCGTCCATGTTCTAGAGTTTTCAATTGTCAATTCTCCATTGTCCATTACCAATTACCAATTACTTTTATGCTGCGAAAATTGACAGTTCTTTTAATGATTTTTAGCTTGTGTTTTACGGGAGTAGCCTGCGGTTCTTCCGAAACCGTAGCGCCGCCAAATCCGAATGTTAATACCGTTCGTACCGCACCAAATAGCAGACCGAGTAATAACTTAGCTCAAGGTCAATATCCCGTACAGCAAGCTACCTACGATGATGCCAATGGCGAATACAGTTTGATGCTGCTGAATACTCCTCCCGGAAGTCCCCCAGTTTACCGGACATCGGACGTGCAAATGGCTCGATTAACTGATGAAGAAGTATCGGCCGGGAAGAAAAGTTATCTCAGTTTGGATAACGGTCAAGCAGTCTTGCATTTGACCGAAGATTTTAAAATTGAATACGTACACAACGTTACCGAAACTGTCACCAACCCTCAAACCGGTCAGCCTCAAACAGTAGTAGTGAGACAGCAATCCGGCTTCTGGGCACCGTTTGCAGGTGCTATAGCCGGTCAAGCAATTGGCAGTTTGCTGTTTTCGCCCAGGTATTACGTGCCCCCAATGTATCAGCCTGGGGGAATTATGACTGGATACGGCGGCTACGGCAATACATACGGACAAGCAGTCCAACAGTATCAAACCCGCTACCAAGCCCCGCCTCCTGCGGTGTCAAACCGCCAAGCTTTGAGGACTACAGGTAGGTTGCGATCGCCCTCATACAACCGCCCAGCAACTCGTCCAGCACCGCCAAATGCCAATCGATCGACCGGTTCGGGTTACGGTGGAAACACTTTGAGGCGATCTCCGCAGCCCCGTCAAAATCAATACAAGCGGCAGCCGAGTTTTGGTAGCGGCAAGCCATCCCGCCAGCCGAGTCGCAATCGCTCTTTCGGAAGCGGTAGAAGGCGTTAAGTACGGAAAACCGTGGACATTTAGACAAGTAAGCTTGTAGTTGTGCTTTAGCACCGGCCGGCGCTGAAGCGCAACTACGAACAAAATTTTCTTGGCAGCTAAATTTGATGAATCACCCGATTCCAGTGCGGGGCTGGAAAAGCCGATTAACGGGCGTTCTACCTTTGTGCGACTTAATTCTACGGGCAAGGTTTATACAGCAACTTTGGCCATGTATGCAAAGCAAAACGCTGATGGAACCGATCCTCTTCGAGGGCTGCGCGATCGCCCCCCAACTGTGCAAGAATGGCAGAAATTGCTGAATAACGGGGGTTTCGCGGGTCCGCGCGACAAAACCCCCACGCCTCCGGGCGCTGCTGGAAATTTGGTTTACGGGCGCGTTGCGGGGGTGCAGCGAGGTTCTCTGTGGCGGGCTGTATTGGTCGATCGAGGCGAGGCGAAGCTCAAAATTCCAGAAAAAAGACAATCGCGATTCAGATGTAACTCGCTACGTGCATTTGTGATACCGCGTCGGTCAAATTGTGGAACCGATGGTAAAGTTGAAGCTAGCAGTGGGAGAAGGGCGATCGGTAAAAATTGATTTTATCTATCCTCCCGATGCTACTGCACCACAAGTTTTGACAGTGAAAACTTTGGAATAGCCGATCGAATTTCTGTGTCTGACCTATCAAAAAATAGCGTTTCTCAAACAAGCGAGGTACGGGCGATCGATTGTTAATTATTAATTGGATTTTGTTCGATGTTCGATCGATTACTATCAATCAAAACTGTTCGTAGTGCGGACTTCAGTCCGCAATTTGCTACGGACTGAAGTCCTTACTACCAACCGATCTTATTGTCATCGATCGAACTGTTCGTAATGTGGACTTCAGTCCGCAATTTGCTACGAACTGAAGTCCGTACTACCAACCGATCTTATTGTCATCGATCGATCAAACGCAATATTACCAATTGCCGACTGTCCCTCCTGTTGCACGAGAAAGGCTATATGCGATTTAATTGCGACATTAGTATGTAGGTGAAAATTATGTCTTCCCCACAACCTCCGTCTAGGGAAAAAAGACCCCTAGGATTTGATGACTTAATTGCGATCGTTATCGCCTTCGGCGCGATCGGAGCAATTTTCTTTTGGGTAACGGGTAGAAATCCCGATCGATTCCGCACCGGAAATTTGCAGTTTCCAGCGGTTTTCTCTCAACCCGCGACAGCGCCTCAGAATTCAACAATTCTCACTCCATTTGCGCCGAATTCCCAAGTGCAGTCGCCCGCAGCAGAGCCAATTCCCTCTCCATCTCCCGCAGCCCCGATCGCACCTGTAGGGCCGGTGATTCCTCCTATTTTGCCCGTGCTTCCTCCGGTTAGCGTTAATCCCCAACAGCCAGTTACCGAACAGGTTCCTGCTAATGTAGAGCCCAAATCTAAAACTGAAAAACCCGCTTTACTTCCCAAAGATCGATCGTCCAATGCGATCCAACCTAACACCAAACCGAAAGCAGATAAAGCCGCAGATAAAGCTCAAGTCGGTCCAGTCAAATTCACCGATGTTTCCAACAAATATTGGGCGTATCCCTTCATTATCGCTTTAGCCGATCGCAAAATTTTTACTGATTTCACCGACAGCAAATTCCGTCCCGACGAACCGATGACGCGAGCAGAATTAGCGAAGTTAATTCAGCGAATGTCTGACGAAAAACCGCGCAGAAAACCGCTGGATTTTAAAGATGTCAAAGACGGCACCCCGGCAGCTAAAGCAATCGATCGCAGCGTTACCACTGGATATTTAAGGGGATACCCAGACAATGCGTTTCGCCCCGATAAAGAAGTTTCTCGCGTTGAGGCGATCGCATCTTTAGCAAGCGGTTTGAACTTAAAAACTTCAACGAAATCAAGCAAAATTTTACAGTCTTACACGGACAGAAAAAAAGTGCCGAAATGGGCTGTTGACAAAGTAGCAGCAGCAACGGAAGCTGGAATTGTCGTCAACCATCCGAACCCGGAACTTTTGCAGCCGAATCAAACAGCAACTCGCGCGGAAGTAGCGGCAATGATTTATCAAGCTATGGCGAAAGAAGGAAGAGTCCCAGCCAAGGATTCTAAGTATGTTTTGAAGCCCTGACAATTGCCTGCTTGTATCGATCGCGCACGGGGTGAAGCAGTCGGAAATCGAGCCTGAAATTTATTGCTCGAATCGTCATCCAAGGAGCTTCACCCCTGCAATTATTATAAAACTATTAGGGGTTGCTGAATAATCGATCGCAGTTGAACCGTGAGTGAAGAAGTGGCGCGATCGAGAGTAAAGTGCAAGATAAACAAGTAAAATAGTTCAAAACCTTTCTACCTGGCTCTGCCTGGTTTTTTGTGTGTTTTTATGCCAAGCAGGTCAAACAACACTGTTTTAAAATAGATAATAAATTTCAATTATCAATGATTTCTACATACCCTTCTGTTCCATTTACGCGAATTCGTTGCCCATCTTTTATCAGTTTGGTCGCATTTTCTACTCCCACAACTGCCGGTAAGCCATATTCCCGTGCGATAACTGCTCCATGAGTCATCAGTCCACCAACTTCGGTGACTAGACCTTTTATGGATACAAACAATGTTGTCCAGCTAGGGTCAGTAAAGGAGGTGACTAAGATATCTCCATCTTCAAAATTGGCATCTTCCATGTTTAAGATAACACGCGCTCGTCCTTCTATAACTCCGGCAGAAACAGCTAGACCTACAATAGCGCCCGCTGGAAGATTTTCTCGTTTGTATTCACCTGAAATGATTTCGCCATCAGACGTAATAACACGTGGGGGAGTTAGTTTTTCATATAATTTGTACTCGTCTTTTCGTTGGCTGACGATCTGGTAATCCAGTTTATTTGTGAGTACGACTTCGCGAAGTTCTTCAAAAGTGAGATAGTAAATATCTTCTTTTTCATGAATAACCTTGGCTTGTACGAGTTGTTCGGCTTCTTTTAGTAAAGCCTGCTTGTAAACAAAGTAGCGACGAACCATACCGTATTTTGGATATTCACGATAACCGATGAAATTTCGGATTAGCTCGATCGCTCGTTTTGTTTCTTCGGCTTTTTGTTCGCCATCCGGTAATTGCTGCAATCGATCTAATAACTCTTGTTCTTTTTTCAAAGCTGACTGTCGCCCTCGATCGAATTTCCGCTTGCCGGCATCAGGCTCAAAGTTTTTGATGTTACTGAGAATCATGGGGACAAGTGTAGTTGGTTTTTCACTCCAACGAGTTTTAGTAATATCGATTTCCCCGCTACATCGCATTCCGTATTTGTTCAGAAAAGCATAGATAGCTTCTTGGGCTTCTTGTCCGCCATTAAACTTAACCAATTCATCCAAAAAATTATCGTCTTTTACTTGTTGTAAATAATCAATTACTTCTGGATAAGGACGGATCGCATCTGCGACATCCAATAGTGCCAGACCCATTTCCGAAGTAATATTGTTTGGTACAGATTGAGAAAGGGTGTCGGCTGCATTTTTTTCACCCAGCCACTCCTTCATTTTTTCATCAATCCATGAAGAAGCATCGATCGCAGCCACGATCGCACCCAAACTTTGTGGGTCAAATAAAATCTTCTTTAACTCCTGGATATCTTCTAAGATAAAATCAAATAAATCCGATCCTGATTTCGTTTGGATGTTTTGTTTTAACTCTTCAATTGATGATTGACTGCTCTTAATCAAATTGGAAACGACGATCGGATCGTTTTCGATTTGTGCCTGTGAACCCAAAGCCGACACACCTGTATTGCTTTTACCGGGACTCAGTTCTTTAAGATCGTTTGACAATGATTTTATAAAATCTCCCCGCTCTATGATGGTCATAAGTGCATCTTTCATGAGCGGATCGTGTTGTCCCATAGCACCTAATAATTTTTCTCTGCTTTCAGTCGAAGCCAGCATTTGTGTAACATCAACAAACAACCTTCCACCAGCTTTACGCATGGGTGCACGAGTCGTTAACAGGAAAAAAGACAATCCCAATGGTTTCATGGGGTCAGTCATCATTTGTTGATGACCGACAGATATATAGACGCGATTTTCCCGATCGTTCGCTTCAGGAATCGGGTATAAAGTAGCGATCGGGCGACTCTGAACGATATAAAATGTATCGTCAACCAAACACCATTCGATGTCCTGTGGGCGGCCGAAATGTGCTTCGATCTTTCTGCCGATGCGATCGATCTGTAAAATCTGCTCGTCCGTCAGTGCTTGCTTATTCTGTCTCTCAAGCTCAATTTCCTGTTCTTTCGTACCGCCATCTTTTAAGGCATAAATAGCCAGTTTCTTGGTGGATATCTTCTTATCGATAACCTTGCCGTTACACACTTTATAGAGATCGGGATTCACCAGACCGGAAACCAAGGCATCACCAAGTCCGAAACTGGCATCAATGGATAACACTTTTCTATTACAAGTGACGGGATCGGCAGTAAACAAAATTCCTGCCACCTGCGGGAAAACCATCTTCTGAACAACTACAGACATATGAACTTTACGGTGGTCGAAGCCGTTTTGCAGGCGGTAAATTATTGCCCTCTCGGTAAATAATGATGCCCAGCACTTGCTGGTATGCTTTAGGATTTCCTCTTTTCCAATAATGTTCAAATACGTATCCTGCTGGCCTGCAAAGGATGCCGTCGGTAAATCCTCTGCTGTTGCGCTCGATCGTACTGCACAGGCATTTTTTTCTCCCAGTCTGGAGAGAAGTCTGGCGATTTCTTCATTAATGTCTTGAGGAATATCTATCACTTCGATCGCCCTGCGAATCTCACCGCTAAGTTCACCGATTTTATCCCGGTCTTCCACCTTTAGCAGCGATAATCGATCGAGTAATTCGTCGATCGACGGTGTTTCCCCAATGATTCTTTTAAAGGCGACCGTAGAAATACAAAAGCCATCCGGTACGTGGATTCCTTCAATTTTGGATAGTTCCCCCAGGTTTGCGCCTTTACCCCCAACGATCGCGAGTTTTGTTTTGTCAATGTCCTGAAAACCAAGCACATGGGAACTCATATTTTTACCTCCTTTGGCAATTCCTTTTTTGGTCAGTTGTCAGTTAGCAGTTGTCAATTGCTAGAGGGGGAAACTGAGAGAATCGAGAACATCATCCTTCTGAACCTTGATATCGGCATTCGCAATAGCATTTCTTCATTTGCCAAGATTGATACTGATGAAATCGATGACGGTTTATTACGCTTGCGGGAATATTTAGACATGGGTGTGTGCGATCGAGAGTACGGACATCTACGCCAGCAGAAGCACTATGATGTGGGTTATCGTTTTATATATAACACAGTCGCATAACCACCCCAATGCATCCAACGATCGCCAAAAGCTACCTGTTGAGCGTTCATCGATTCTAGAGCGTAACGCCCGTGTTCGGGCGCTAGCTGTCGATCGCGGGTCGATCGAGCTTTTGTACGGGGCGGAACTCCCAAAATCGCTATTTTTTTATGTTTCGTATTTTACAATATATTGCGGTTGGTGGCGGTTCCTAAAATGCCATGTAATAATAAAAAAAATACTGTATTTAGTATTGAATTTTTGTCGCCCAATTTAAACCAGAACTTGTTCGCCATTCAAACACAAATCAACTAGCAACTATTGATAACCAACCGCTAGATATATTAAGGAGTTTGTCAAAATGAACTCACATGACATTACATTGGATATTCCTTCAGAAGATTTGTCGATCGCCAATCCGGCTGCCCCTCCTGAAGTCACACATCAGCTATCAGAAAATATCATCCTCACAACAGTCGATGACCTTTACAATTGGGCAAAAATGTCCAGTTTGTATCCGCTGATGTTTGGGACTGCTTGTTGCTTTATTGAATTTAGCGCTATGCTCGCTTCCCGCTTCGATTTGGATCGATTTGGTGTATTTCCCCGGATGTCTCCCCGACAGGCAGATTTGTTGATTACTGCGGGCACGATTACGATGAAATATGCTCCGGTTTTGGTGCGAATTTACGAACAAATGCCAGAACCAAAATATGTGATGGCAATGGGTGCTTGCACGATTACAGGCGGAATGTTTAGTGCAGATTCTACCACTGCTGTGCGCGGTGTGGATAAGCTGATTCCGGTGGATGTCTATATACCGGGATGCCCGCCTCGCCCTGAAGCAATTATGGATGCGATCGTCAAACTCCGCAAGAAGATTGCCAACGAAAGCTTCCAAGAAGAGCAACGGAGGGAACCAACCCACCGCTACTACACCCGGCCTCACCGGATGAAAATCGTCTCACAAATTCACGATGGAAAATACCTGGAGACTTCAGCACGACAGGTGCCGCTGCCAGAAATTGCACCGTCTGGATTGTCAAGATTCCAACTGGTTGAATTAACTTCTGCTACCTTTCATGATTAATATTTGATTGACATATAGCATTTCTCAAAAAGGTTAGGTATGCCAGATTCTATGTACATCAAGGTGTTCGACCTGTTATATATACCTCATCTATCCCAGAACCGCTATAATCAGTCGAGAAACTATTCAATGATATTTGTAGGGTGCGCATTGCGCACCTTACTATTATGGGGAGTGTAAAAGACGAAACCTAACCTTGTAGATGCTTCGGAAGTTCGATCGAAAGTTTGAGCTACAGAAAATTGCTAGAATAAATAGATACGCCTCGATCGCGCACCCATGCAATAAGTTAGTAGATCTGAAGAGGTTGATAAAAACAAAAATGGCAATAGGATGTCCAGCATGGTTGTCGAAGTCTTGCCAGCTCTAATCATGGACAAACCAGCTATCCAGCAGATGATGGAGCTTTATCAGTATGAATTTTCAGAGTTTGAAAACACCGATCTAAACGAGCATGGATACTTTGGCTACCTGTATTTGGATTACTATTGGGTTGAAGCCGATCGCTATCCGTTTCTGATCCGAGTGAATGGCAAACTTGCTGGCTTTGTGTTGGTGAATCAATACACATATCTTCCGGGCAGTCAATACTCAGTGGCAGAGTTCTTTATCTTAAGAAAATACCGTAAGCGTGGAATTGGTCGTCAGGTTGCATTTCACGTTTTCGATCTATTTTGCGGTCGTTGGGAGATCCATCAAGTCCATACAAATATTGTTGCCCAACAATTTTGGCGAAGTGTTATTGGAGCGTACACAGAAGGCAACTATACCGAGACGGTGATGGAGGACAAAGATTGGACGGGCATTGTTCAATGTTTTGACAATACAGCTAAGTAAATTTTGCGCTCGATCGAATGACGACTGCACAAGCCCTCCAGAGCCTAGGAGCTATATTTCTACGTTCAGGCGGAAAGAGTGTGATTAACATCACACTCTTTTATGCGTCAAGTCACTGTAAATAAAATTAACAATACGTTACATTTATTTACATAAAGCAATACAACAAGGAAAAACCGATGACCTCACGTAACTTGACCGTCGATACCCAAGGTCTGCTCAACAACTTCGCGATCGAGCCTAAGATGTATGTAGACAGCACTGTCAGCACCGGATTTACCGCCTATGCCGAGAAAGTTAACGGACGTTTTGCGATGATCGGATTTGTTTCTTTGCTGGCGACGGAAGTCTTGACCGGACACAGCTTTATCGGCTTACTGAAGGATATCTTAGGCTAGGGCATTTTTTTGGAATTAGTTCAGACAGAGATAAAGAAGCCCGGTTGCTGTGAAAAATGCTGCCTTCAGCGACACATACTCATAAATTAGCTGGGTTCTAAATTTCTCGAAACAATTTTTAAAACTCTTTTAAAATAATCAAAGTTTTAGGACAAGATTAAACCCTCAACAAGTGGTGAGGGTTTCTTCATTTATTCACGCAGTTTTGCTTGCCAAAAATTCGCGCATATAGCGATTGACTAATTGCGGCTTTTCTTGCTGCACCCAGTGACTGCAATTGGGTATGTAATGAATTTGCAAATCTCGCACGTAATCTTCTGTTCCGTAAGTTAACTCTTTACCGAGCGCGATATCCTTTTCTCCCCAAATCATCAGCGTCGGAACTTCCAGCACGTTCCAATTCGGCCGATCGCGCAATCCCCGAACAAGATTGCGATAATAATTAATAGTAGCAGTCAGAGCGCCCGGTTTCGCAGCCGCATCTTTGTAAGCTGCGATATCTGCGGCGGTAAAAGTGCTTTTATTGACTGCCATGCCTTGCAAAGCTGCTGCAATTGCCCGATATTTGCTCAACTTAATTAACATTTCCGGCAAAACAGGCAATTGAAAAAACAAGATATACCAACTTTTTAGCAATTGTTGGAGAGTGCGCAATCCTGCAATGAATTTAGCAGGATGCGGTAGATTCATCACAATTAATTTATCCACCATTTCGGGACAAACATAAGCAAAACACCAGGCGATTGCACCTCCCCAATCGTGACCAACCAAAACGCAACTTTCATATCCCAAACCCTGAATAATTCCCTTGACATCTTTCACAAACTCTGCCATCACGTAAGCAGATTTATTTGGAGGTTTTTCGCTATCGTTGTATCCTCTGAGATCGACAGCAACAACTTTATAATCTGATGCAAATTCCGGGATTTGATGCCGCCAAGAATACCAAAATTCAGGAAATCCGTGCAGCATCAGCATCAGCGGCCCAGATCCTTGGGTGACATAGTGCAGTTTGATGCTGTTAGTATCGATAAATTCGTGTTGCCAAGCAGCTTCTAGTACAGACATATTTGATGTTTATCCTAACAGCGTGTTCGCAAATCCGCACCCTACTTTTATACTATTAACTCCCCTGCTGAAAAACAGGGGAGTTATTTAACAATCTCAAATCTAAAAATCTCAAATTTCAGTTCCCAGCAATTCCTCCGACAACAAGCTGGGAATGAATCGCTTGAAAAATTCGATCGCCAACTAACTAAATACCTGGTGGAAATGCTGTTTGCAATCCGCGCAACAAAGCACTTAAAACTTGAGCTCCAATTTGGAGCACAAAAAACGCGATAATCGGCGAAAAGTCAATCCCTCCCAAAGGGGGAATCAGAGAACGAAATAGATTCAGATAAGGATCTGTTAGCTGACTCAGAATCGAAAACGGCGGATCGTACCAGTTGATGTTGGGAAACCAACTTAACAGCACCCGTGCGATCATCAACGCTAGATAGATTTGCAGAAATGTTGCCAGCGTGTTTGTCAACAGACTGATGGAATAACTCATAAATTTTGTTTGAAGTTTGAGTGAAGTTGAGAGGGTTTAGAATAAAGTTTAGCATAGCCAGGGAGGTCGGCCTCTAGCTCGCCGGACATCATGCCGAGACTTGCCTTCCGCTGCTGCTTCCTGTGGCGCGGTAACTATAAATCTTCAGTCACAGAGCCCTCACTGTGGCGTACTTGCGCGTTTCCGTTGACATCGCCCAGTTGCAAGCGCACGTCATCGATCGCTTGATTCAGTTGTGCTATTTTATCTTCTAAACTCAGCCTTGCTACTTCAATGCGATCGCCTTCAAGTTGAGCGCCTTTTCTGTTGCTGCGCTTCCGGGCTCTTGCTTCTGAGGAGTCCGGAAGTGCGGCCTCAGCAGCCCGCCGGGACAAAACTGCACCTAAAACTGCACCCACTAAGCCCCCAACTGCTGCTCCAGCAATAAATCCCCCTGCAAAACCATCTCGATTGCTCATAGTTCAAATTAACTGCGCGATATTTTTTGATTTTTTTCAGCTTAACTGAAATATTATAGATTAATTATTATCATTTTGCTGCACTCAATAAAACTAATTCTGCTGCTACTGGCAAATGATCTGATTCCCTTGCCTCTAAAACCGCACTCGATTTAGCACCCCAATCCTTGGAATACCAGATATAATCAATGCGGCAAACTGGATAGGATAATTTCGCGTTAAGTCTTTTGGCAAAGAAACCTTGAGGCCAAGTAAATCCAAATCCAAATCCTGCTGTGAGGAAAGCATCTTGCATGACTTTTTGCACGCTGTAATAGTCTTGAGCTTCATCAGTCATGTTAAAGTCACCTGCGACAATTAAGGGCAAAGTTTCTTGTTTGACTCGCTCTACTAAATCGTGAATTTCTGGAGCGCGGTGAGCATATTTATAAATTGGGATTTTGATAAAATTCCCTAATTTATAAATTTCAAACCACGGTCCGGTAGCTTGCATATTATAAATGACTATTTCTCGATTTTGAAATTTGATTATTGCCCGCTGTTGCGTTTCTGGATGATTTGCTAAGTGCAATATTTCGCTGGATACAATTGGATATTTACTGAGAATGCCTACAGGTGGTGTGCCGATTTGATAGGGATATTCTGCTTTTAACCAGTTGAAAGCTTTTAAGGTGTGTTTGCGAACGATTTCTTGTAAAAAGATAATATCTGGTTGTTCTTGCTCGATCAGTTTAACTAAAGTTGGTGACTGGGTTGCATACCAACCAACATTATGAGATAAAATTTTGAGGCTGGGTTGCGAACTTACAATATTTGTAGTTTCTGGAGAAAAGTATTTGAGGTGCAGCCAACTCAAGAGTAAAATACAGGCAATTGATGAAATAATAGAGAACCAGCGATTTTTGATAATTAAGAATCCGAGAAATGGCAACAATAAAGTTGGTAAGAAAATTATCGGAGAAAAAGTGCCAATCAATGCCGCAATCCACAGTCGATCCCAAAAAATCAGTCGGAGGATGAAATAGCAGATAATGAATGCGCAGTAACTGTAAGCGAAAAATTTAACAGCTTGTTTCAATGCTGTTTGAATTATGCCTGCTATGTTGTATGTCATGGTGCTTTCTTTGCTTTCAAAATAAGAACTTGCTTAAATCGAATTCTTCGCTCGATCGCCCTCGATCGTCCCTTTCTGCTATCAAAAATAATAACAGTCGATCGGTATAATCTGCTGCACCCCGAAACTCTTCTCGCAATATTTCCAGACCGCCATTAGCATATTCTTCAAAAATCTGCAACCTTTTTGCCTCTAATTCTCCGTCAAGATGGGAGAGAATTTGCGGATTTTTGGTTTCGGCGATCGCAATTAATTTAATAGCTAGATCGTAACCTCTAGATACAAAAATATCAACATCTATGGAACCGGGTTCTCGTTTAGAAATTTCCCCCAAGGGCGATCGTTTTTTGCGCTTATTTCCCAGGGCGGCGGCGAAGGCGATGACATCGGCGTAAGTTTGGAAAGGTCCTGATTTATTATCCGATAAAGTTAAGGATTTAACTAACTCGGCTTTGTCTTTGGCAATTCTAATTCTGTTAGCACTCATTTAGATGGGGAATTGGGAATGGGGAATGGGGAATGGGGAATTGGGAATGGGGAATGGGGAATTGGGAATTGGGAATGGGGAATTGGGAATTGGGAATTGGGAATTGGGAATTGGGAATTGGGAATTGGGAATTGGCAACTATCAACTATCAACTATCAACTATCAACTGTCAACAGCATAATTTTTTGTGCAAAACCGCCTCTTGTTTCCCTCCGCTTGGCTTGTGCATTCAAAACTCGATCGCCCTTAATTCCATGACTTGCCATCAATGCATCTATCACCTCATATAAATCCGCTAATTCTGTTACCAAATTTTCCCCCTCAGCCTCTGCAACTTCTTTGGCTTCCTCCATCAATTTTGCTCGCAAAGCTTGACTGTATTCTGCATCCGATAAAACTGCAACTTCGCATTCATTACCGCTTTGACGGATAATTTCAGGAATGCGATCGCGCACTAATTTATTGTACACTTTAACCATATCAAACACTCCTTCAACCTTGACTATATGTTGCCCTTAACCAAACATCAGTTTCTAAAAACTGCGTAATTGCCGAATTAGAAGCCATAATCCACCTCTACAATTTCCGTATATTCAAATTCATTCGGACTGGGTTTAACTAAAGGATAGCGCGAACCGCCAAGTTCGATCGTATCTTCTTCGCAATTAGCTTTCGGAGAATTGTATACCAGCACGTATTCCCTACCGATGCAGCTTTCCATCTCTCGCGCCACTTCTCCCCGCCACTGAGTTTTAGTTACCAAAACTATTAATTGATTTGCCAACTTTGGTATTTTATTGGCAATTTGCTTGCGATAAATTTCATCCAAGCTGCCAAAAGGAGAATCCATCACAATGGGGAAGGTACTGCTATCGGGTCCCATCAAAGTATTCTTTTGACTCCACTCGCGCACGCCGTCAATAATTCCCCCGATAAATGACAAACTGAGAATTTGATTTTCCCCCGTAGAAGCAGCAACTAAAGCTTCTTTTCCTGATGTGGTTTCTATTAATGTCAGTTCGTATTTATCGCTCAGCTTGGGAACGTAAGGAGTAAAAGAAATCTGACTGAAAATATCCTGCACTCGCTTTTCCAACTGCGAACAAAACTGTTTTTCCAAGCGCGATCGAACTTCAATTAAACGGTCGATCGCATCCTGAGCTGCAGCAATCCGGCGTTGAGCTAATATTTGTCTTGTCTCGTTCATTTGCTGTTTGTCAATTTGCTTATTTAAAGCTGCAAAATGCACCTTCAAACTATCAATTTGCTGCTGATTAGACCCAGTTTCTCGATGCAAATCGCTAATTTTTGTCTCAATTTCATCCAGTTTTTTTTGTAAACTGCTGACATCTCCGTTGGGATAATTTCGCAACTTATTATTAATATCTTCTAACTGATTTTCCAAGCGTGCTAGTTCGGTACGATCGCGCCTGATATTGCCTTGCAGCCGATCGATTTCCTCCCAAAAATCGGCAACTTGCCTGTCAATTTCATTAACTCGATCGCTAATGCGAATTGTAGTTTCATCCACATCTCCAAATCCAGCTTTATTCAGCCATCCCCTGACATTTTCACAAGCTTCAGAATCCTCAATTAATTCTGTACCGCAAATGCACTGCTGCTGCGCTAATAACTTTTCCAAAAATGGTTTTTGAATGCCAGACAGCAACTCACCTTTTGCTCGCAAACCCGCAAACACAGCTTGAAATTCAGCCGCTGCATCCGACAGAAACATCCCGTAAGCGCGTCCAGAAATCGCTTTTTTGATAGCGTCGCTAGCCCTTGATAATTGTTCCTTAAATAAAGCTTTCTGTATTTCCAATTCATCTCGCAACTTTTGCAATTCGCCAGCACCGCTGAGTTCCAACAAACTTGCGCTAATCGTTCTTTTGACTTCACCTAGATTTGCCAACTCTTGCTCGATTTCAGCTTGTCTTTCCCCCAATTGTCCTAATTCCTTTTCACATTTATTTTTGTCAAACAACAACTTTTTACTTTCCGCATCGCCGACGATTGTTAAATCGGTTTCTAAAGACTTTCTGGCATCAGTTAAATGCCGGATCGATCGATTCAACACCTCTACACCCAGCAATTCTTTAGTAGCTTCGGCAATTTCTGCTCTTTTATCGTACCGAACAATGTGTTCGATGCGTTCCCCGTCAAAAAAGAAATATTGATGCAAACTTTCCGGCAAAATCCGCCCGATAATATCATCGGGATGCTGCGCTGTCGGCATCCATCGCCCGTCATCTTTTGCTAGAGTTAGTGATAGTTCGCTGGGACTGTGTTCTACAGAATTTTCAGTTTTGTAAGCGCGGCAAACGCGATAAGCCTTGTAGCGATTGTTGTCATGCTCAAACACGATTTCTGCCCAACAAGCTACGGCTTTGCCAATTTCTGCTTCCGCAAGAGCGCGCTTATTGACTAATTGTTCTTCCGCAGCAAAAGCTGCGCTGAATTTTTCGTAAAGTACCCAGGTAAAAGCATTCATTAAAGCTGTTTTGCCAGCACCATTATTTCCGTGAATTATTGTAGTGTTTTGCGCGCCGCACGCCAGCTTAATTTCCGGAGTTTTGCCGTAAAATTGCCTAAAATTGCACAGAATAATTGAAATTAACCTCATAGGGAAAAGTTGATAGTTGAGAGTTGATAGTTGAGAGTTGACATTTAGGTAAATTATCTGCGTTTATCCGCGTTTATCTGCACTATCTGCGGTTAAAAGTTGACAGTTGACAGTTAATAAATGATAGCTGATGGCTGATAGTTGATAGTGCGATTCTAGAAACATCGAATTGCTGCCACTTGTCATCAGTTACCTTAGAGAATCTTATAGCCGTCACGGCGATTGCTAGACAACTGCTTCCTTAATAATTTTTAAAATGTCATCGCTGATGTAGCGGGGAGATTTCATGTATAATTTATCTTTCTCAATTTCCAATACTCGCTCGATAATTTCCCTAACTTCCGGCGGCGCGCTAGTAATCGGTTCTTGGATGCTAGTCAAATCTCGATCGACTTGATAAGAAGCGCGTTTTTCTGCTAAAATATCTGTGGATATAGATGGAATTGCATTAGTGCCGTATCTAAAGAGCGGTGTTTCCTTGGCTATCTCGCGCGCGATCGGATATTCCAGCCAATTTTCTAGCGAACTTTCCATTAAAATTTACCTCGTATTTTTTTAGGCATTTTTTTAGGTATTTTTTAGTCTAGCAACTCACGCAAATCTCGAATATAGCGATTCTCAAGCAATTGAAGTTATACTAAATACAGATTTGCTACCTCCTCGATCGTCTTCCGCTTTGAATCTCCGCTTTGAATCACAGTCAATTGCATTGGCGCGTGCCTGCCCGGAGGGCTGATACTTTACTTCGCGAGCAATGACAATGGCAATGACAATAACAGGGGTGGTAAACTCGGGTTTGGGATCGGGTTCGATCGATTACCGATTACCGATTACCGATTACCAATTACCAATTACCAATTCTCTATCTTCAACATAAACCCAACCCGAGTAAATGTCAAAGATCTAATAGCCCGTAACGTTTTTGCAGTTGTAGCAACTTCACTCTCGCTTCTCCAGCATTATCAGCCAAATCGGCAAATTCCAAAAACCGTTTCAACTCTTTTCTGAGTAAATTGCGTTCGACTTCTAAACTTTCCCTCCCCAAATCAGGAGGTAAAACTACCATATCAAATAAAGTCGCCCTTTCCTTCCCCGGATGCGGCCGCAAAATTCTTCCCCGACGCTGGATAAACTGGCGCGGATTGCTGCTGCTAGCTAAAATTACAGCATGGCGAATTGCGGGAATATCAACACCTTCATCCAAACAGCGAATTGCTACCAAACCTTGCAATTCTCCCGTTTCAAATTGCTTGCGCAAAAATTCTCTTTCTGCTACCGGAGTCGCCGCCGTATAAGTGTTAATGCGATAGCCCAACTCTGCACCTAATAACTTCGCAGTTTCTGTTAGCTGGCGGTGATTGTGGCGAGTGCCGGATTCGATCGCGCCGTCGCCGCAGTAAAATAAAGTATGCGTCGTATTGAGACGGTTAACCATTAACTCGCGCAAAGCAGTTAACT
This sequence comes from Microcoleus sp., assembly GCA_051652045.1. Taxonomy (GTDB): domain Bacteria; phylum Cyanobacteriota; class Cyanobacteriia; order Cyanobacteriales; family Microcoleaceae; genus Microcoleus. The sequence continues at coordinate 18,338 of JBOFTL010000733.1, forward strand.
TATTTGCCGCCGCCCCAATCAATCGCGCCCGCTGCATTAACAAAGGCGTTACAGCATCGTTATCTACTACTTTTTCATCACCCCACAACGCCCAACCAATTTTTTGAGTCAAGCGGGAATACTTGCGAGTTTCTGCTTCAGTCAATTCGACTAAAATCGGATAGTATAAATAATGTACTAATGCTTTCTGGCGGATGGCATCGGCCAAAGTAAGTTCCGGCTGCAAAACCAGGCCGAAATAATCTAAAATAGCCTCACTTCCCTCTTCATCAAAATGCCTTTCCGGCGTTGCGGAAAGGGCGAGACGCAATCCGATATTGCGCGGCAAACTTTGTTCCAAACGAGGTGCGCCCAAAGTGTGAACTTCATCTCCGACAATCAGAGTTTTTTCGGGAAAATAGCGCAGTTGCGATTGCAAACTTTCTGACATTAATGTAGCATTGGTAGTAATAATTGTCAGAAACGGTC
>JBOFTL010000734.1:0-2093 GCA_051652045.1 Microcoleus sp.
AGGATTTTCCCCAATATTGGGCCATAACTCAAATTAATCTGGGAATTGCATATAGTGGCAAAATCACGGGAAATCGGGCAGAGAATATAGATGCGGCGATCGCTTCTTTTCAACGGACTTTAGAAGTTTACACCCGTGAGGATTTTCCCCGAGATTGGGCAATGACTCAAAATAATCTGGGAATTGCCTACAAAGACAAAATCACGGGCAACCGGGCAGAGAATATAGATGTGGCGATTAGTTGTTTTCGGTTAGCTTTAGAATTTTTGACTCCTATTACTCTACCTCTAGATTGTCTGAAATCTGGCAGAAATCTTGGCGATCTTGCCTTCAAAGAAGGTTTGTGGGAAATTGCGATCGAGGGATACGAAGCCGCTATTAATGCTGTCGAAAAAAGCCGCAGTTGGTCAACCACCGATGCCAGTCGCCAACAGATTTTAGCCGAATCAATAGATGTTTACCAAAACATAATTCAAGCCTGCATCAATAACGGCAACCTGGAAAAAGTGATCGCTTATGCAGATCGATCGCGCTCCAAACGTCTGGTAGACTTAATGGCAAGTAACGACCTCTATGCAGGTGGCGAAATTCCTCCCCAAGTTCAGGCATATTTGCAACAATACGACAAACTGCAAGCAAAAATTGATACCGAACGAAAACGCCTGCAAAGTGACTCCGACTCTAGCAAACAAAAAACAGATAAAACCACTGTTGCCCTGACTCGCACCGCTTTAGAAGCTGCTACCGCCACCATCGAAAATTTGGAAGCGCAAAAACAACAAGTTTGGGAACAAATGCGTCGATTAGACCCGGTTTTAGCCGGAGAAATTGAAGTAAAACCCCTAGATTTTGCCACCATCCAGCAACTCACCGACACACCCCAAACCGCCATCCTCAATTTCTTCACCACCGACAACGACACGCACATTTTCATCATCTACAAAGACAAATCGCCCCAACTCCACACTTGCACCGGCTTTGGCTATCAAACTTTGCGCGATTTAGTGGTTGACGAGTGGTTAAATCCTTATCTTAACAAGAAAATAGACGGCATTTGGTATGTCAAAATATCGGAATTATTGCAGCAATTAGCCGAAAAACTGCAAATCAAAACCTTAGTGCAAACCTATCTCAGTGGCATTGAGGAACTGATTATCATCCCGCATTTATATTGGCATCAAATCCCTTTTGCTGCCTTACGTTTAATAGTGCCTATTCAAGTCAATTCTCAGCCACCAGAAAATCGATCGTCAGGGACAATCCGCCAAGCGATCGAAACTTTCACCCGACTGGGAGAAGGAAAAAAAACTCTCAGCGGTACACTTCCCACTGACACAGAAATAGTATCAACCCAATACTTAGGCGATCGATTCCGCATTCGTTACGTTCCCAGCAGCCAAATCTTGCAATATTGCCAACAGCGTCCCCCACTTTCTCAAATTAATTACGGGACAGTAGAAGATGCTGACGGTACGCTTCAGGGTGCAGTTTTTGAAGGAGCAAAAATTGCCATGCTTTGCAACATTCCTCAAAGTCAGCGATTGATAGGCAAAACCCAAGCCACCGTTAATAATTATCGCAAATTAGCGAACCAAGTCCAAGTATTGCATTCCAGCCATCACGCCCAATCTCGCCTCGACAAACCCTTAGAATCAATCCTCAAGCTAGCCAATGGGAATATTACTTTAGGTCAAATAATGAGTCCCGGTTTCCGACTTCCCAATCTCTTCGATGTTTTCCTTTCCTGCTGCGAAACCAACCTCGGTATTTCTGGCATTACCGATGATATTTTATCATTATCCACTGGCTTTTTATGTGCCGGGGCGCGGAGTGTGGTGAGTACGTTGTGGGCAGTTGACGATCTAGCCACAGCCTTATTTTCCATTTATTACTATCAGTATCGCCAACAAGGTAAAAACCGCCCTGAAGCATTGCAAAAGGCACAAATTGACTTGCGCAACTTAAAAATGGGAAACCTGAAAGCTGATTTAGAGCGAGAATTCGAGTCAGTCAATAAAGCGCGGGTAGAAACCAAAGAAAGGCTGAATCGAATCGATCGAAGTTCAGAAAAATACCAGCAATTACAGGAGGAT
>JBOFTL010000735.1:0-2724 GCA_051652045.1 Microcoleus sp.
TGGAGACAAATGTATACAAATTGAATACAGGGCCGATCTAGTCTTGCTTACAGCTATTTAGGCAATCTAGTACGTCCAACAATACCTCTACATCAGCTAGGTCAGCCCTCGAGTGCCTGGTATGCTGGATGGGATTTCATCAATGAAGCCATGAGATTGTAAGTGAGATATCCCCAAGCGTAAAAAAAGTTTTGGCGAATGACGTAGTTAGCAGCATTGTACAAATTTTTGGATTGCCATGCTAAGTTATCAAGTTCCTCAACAGGAAGGTAAATTTCTCATAAAAAAATTTGCCCAGTTGCCAAGGGCAATTTTTTTCGCTGGGCGATGGACACTTGCAATCTGATTCTAGTCGCCGGCAAACAGAAACTCCGTGCCAACATTCCACCGATCGCCATCGTGAATCAAAAGAGTTAGCGCGGGAGCAGTAAACTCAAAGTAGAGCGATCGACCTGCAAATTCCAATCGAGCCGCGTGAAAATTCTCCTCGGTCAAGTCTCGAAACGCTACAGTCATGTGAGGAACAAAAGGATGAGTCCGATCGGCGGGATGGACAATTCCCAAATTCGCAGCTACATAACTCATTAAATCTTGTTGCAGTTCCAGCAACAGCGACGATCTGACAACATCAGCATAAATGACGCGGGGCGCAAAAGCACCAAAACCAGACAGAGTAACGGCAACCGGCAGCCTGCTTGCCGCAAACGCCCTCAAGCTTTCTTCCAATTTGGGAACATCAGCGACAGGCCATTCAAAAGGAGGTTGCAGCGTGATGTGCGGTGGTAATTTCAAAGCTCCGCGGCTGTTGTAGTATTGCGCAAAATACAGTTTAATCTCAGTAATGTGCTGTTGAATGTCGGGAGGCGGTATCAGAGCAGTCAGTAACTCATGGCTGAAGCCACTGAGCTTGTAAGAGTAATTGAGCAAGCTATACTGACCAGCCAAGCGTCTTAACTGACTGCGTTATTTGGGTCACGACACCGGAGAATGCGACGCTAGTTTTCCGCCCTGTCGCTAGTGGTTAAACAGTTTTAAAGTCACTGAAACAGTGCTGCTAGCCTAACAAGCTCTTATAACATTGGCGAAGCGAACATTACCCCGAAAGGGAGGCCCAACAAAGGCAACCATTATGCGTACAGGGTTGTAAGGTTTGAGGTGGTAATTGCCCCATCGAAAGTACAGTACAAAAGTACACCAAGCCAAGCAACTCCAAGGCGGTAATGGATCGAGAAAGATTCAAGGCGGTTGAAACCGCCGGGTCGTTTTCCTCTCAGGTCTAAAGACTCGCTCGTTTCCCACTTACCGAGTTTTTTTTATGAAAAATCGCTGTTTTGACTGGTTCATAAATCCAGACTAACCTGATTAATGTACTGTTTCCCAATCTACGATCGCCCATCACCAAACCCCAACTCCCAATTCTCCCCAGTCCCCCCAACCCGAAATCGTCTCACCCCCAATCCCCGATCGAAAATTGCCAATCGAAAATCGTCTCAACCCCGATCGACCATCAAAAATCGTCTAATCTAAAATCTAAAATATCAAATCTAAAATATCAAAATGCCTTGGTTTGTCAAAATTGAGCGAGGAATTGTCGAAAAGCCCGTATTTGACCAGTACGTGCCCGCCCACAGGGCCTATGTCCGAGAGTTAATTTCCAAAGGACACCGGGCGAAAACTGGCTACTGGGCGAGGCGGGGCGGCGGTATGCTGCTGTTTGAGGCGGCTTCGATGGATGAGGCAAAGGCGATCGTTGCTGAAGACCCCCTGGTGAAGAACGGCTGCGTTACTTATGAAATTTATCACTGGTGCGTAGTTGAAGAATAAATTTAAGTGTGTTATAGTCATAATTGAACTGGACCCATGCGATTCCAACGCCCAAACCTTGTCAGGACCGGAAGGTAGCAGCAACACGGGATGCTTGTAATAGGCGTGGTCTCCGGTTCACCCTGTTTTATGAGGTGTAGTTCCTATGCCTGGTTTTGGAGATATTTTACAAAAAGCTGTTTACCTGGGCGTTGGACTTGCTTCCTACGCTGGTGAGAAAGCAGGTAGTAAGCTGAGCGAATTGCGAACTGAAGCCCAAAAGCTGGCAGATGAATTGGTGAAGCGGGGCGAAATGTCAACGGAAGAAGCCCGCCGCTTTGTTGAAGATATGGTGCAGCAAGCCCAGCAGCAGCCCGGTGAAGCTGTTAAGGAGGAAAAACCTGCAGAACCCCGCCGGATTGAAATTGTGTCTGAGGAAGAAGAGGTTCCTAAAAAAGATGCTAAAGATACTGGTGGCGTAGATAAGCTGCGGGAACAGGTGCAGAATTTACAAGAAGAATTGCGAAATTTAAAGCGGGATTGAGTCTACTTGAATCATCTTAGCTGAATAATTTTAGTGCGATCGTCGGATCTAGAAAACCCGGTTTCTGGTAACCAATTAAATCACAGAAACCGGGTTTTTGACAGATTTTGCGGTTTAGTGGGAAGTACTTTGCATTAACAGTCGCGAAACAACCCGGTTTCTAGCGAAGCATTAAACCACGGCAAGTAGTTTTTGAGTAAAATCTACGGCGAGTAGAGAGTGTTGTTCTGACATCCTCCCAACGCTGATGCTGTCGCATACAGCGTGGGGTTCCCAAATCAATCAGTAAACAACTCGGTTTCTGAGCAGTCGTACAACTATGGACAGATCTAGGTCAATAGGTAATAGAATGAAAAAAAGTAGCCTGCAAGCACTGT
>JBOFTL010000736.1:0-17561 GCA_051652045.1 Microcoleus sp.
GGCATCCCGTGCTAAAATTCGTCTGGGAATCATCAACGACCATTTTACCCCGCAAACCGAAACTTTCGCCACAATTCCGGTTTTCGAGCATTTAGATCGATCGCGATTTGAAATTTATCTCTACGCCTTAAACACCAGCGCACATCCCCTCGAACAATACTGTCAAAGTCGGGCTGACAAGTTGGTAGCCTTACCGAAAGAATTTGCCGCCCAAGTTCAAACCATCCGGGCAGACGATTTAGATATCCTGTTTTTCGGCACTAATTTAACTGCCATCAACAAGCCCACTACCTCCCTAGCAATGCACCGTTTGGCACGCATCCAAACTACATCTTTTTGTTCTCCAACTACCACGGGTAGCAGACATCTAGATTACTATATTGCCGGCAGTTTTGCCGTACCGGATGCCAGCTACCGAGAACAATATCGCGAAGAATTAGCCATTCTCGAAGGCAGCGGTTTTTGTTTCAACTATGCCACTGAATCGGAAATTGCGTTAGTTAAACCTACCCGCCAAAGTTTGGGACTCGACGACAAAACAACAGTATTTATTTCCGGTGCTAACTTCTACAAAATTCTGCCGGAATTGAGAGAAACTTGGATTAAGATTTTAGCAGCAGTCCCCAATTCAGTCTTAATTTTATATCCCTTCGGACCCGCCTGGACTCGCAATTATCCCACCGCACCTTTTGTCAACAATTTTAACGCCCTTTGCGCCAAACACGGGATCGACAGCAACCGTTTGTGCTTCGTCAAACAACTGCCAAGTCGCGCCGATGTCAAAGAATTTTTGCAATTAGCAGATGTTTATCTCGATTCTTATCCCTATGCCGGTGCCACATCATTAATCGATCCTTTGCAAGTAGGATTGCCGACAGTAGTTGTCGAAGGCAACGCTTTGCGCTTCCGACAAGGGGCGGCGATGCTGCGAGAATTGGGAATTCCCGATTTAATTGCCCGAGATGAAACATCTTACATTCAACTCGCAGTTTCCCTCGCGACTAATCCCCAAGTACGTCAGCAAAAACGCCAGGAAATTCAGCAAAAAATGCAGGGCAATCCGCGCTGTTTTGATAGTGTGGCATATGCAAGGGCGATCGGCAATTTATTTCAAGAATTATTTACCAAATGGCAAAACAGCCACCAGGAAGCAGCCCGCACTTTTAAGGATAACAACCAACAACAGTCGATCGAACTCTCTCATATCCTGGCAAATGCCATCAAACTTTACCACAGAAATTCCTCCAACACTTCAGCCATCGCCGAATTGCGTCAAATCCGCAAACAAATCGCCGATTTCTGGCTGCAACTTCCTGCGGAAAATCTCGAAACCGCCTACAACAGCGAAGCCGGAAACAACTATCAAACCCTGCTGTTTTCCGGCTTCCAGACACAACCGCTGTTGGAAGAAGAACAAATATTCTTGCAGCAGTTAACGCAAATTAGCAAAGGATTGGTGCACCCTCAAGCCATCAATGCCCTGCTGGCTGGAATGCTGTATTTTCCACCGGGAACCATGCGCATTCCCGACGCCCGCAACCGCTTGCCGCACTGGTTAATCGGCGATTACGAACGTGTTTTTGAACCGGAGAATTCCGCCAATTCTGCATCGAGTTCCGACTTACTATCACAATACATTCAATCCCCGCAATTTGTCAATCAACTATTAGGATGCGTGAATCTCTACCGCATCGATCCATCTGACGGTTCCGTAATTTTAGAACTCCGCCAACTGAGAAAACAACTGACAGATTTTTGGCTGAGTGTTCCTCCAGAAAAGTTAGAAACTGCGTACAGCGGGCAAGTTCGCAAAGCATATCAAGCATTACTTGAAAGCGGCTTGCAATCTGAAAAACTGACGGAAACTGAAGAAAAGTTTCTGCTGCAATTAACTGAAACTAGCAAAGGGTTAGTACACGCGCAAGCTATCAATGCTTTGTTGGGTGCCATGCTGTACTTGTTACCCGGAAAAATGCGAGTACCCGATGCTAGGACGCGCTTGCCGCAGTGGTTGTTTGCCGATTACGAAAAGGTATTTGAGAGTGTATTTGTGGCCGCAGAACAAACTGCAAAACAAAATTATTTGCCGCAATTTTTGCATCAATTAACTGAGGCGATGAATCTTTATCAAACTGACAGAACTTCAGACAAAGCCCTAGCAGATTTGCGAAAAATTCGCCAGCAAATTGCCGATTTATGGCTGAGTGTTAGCGATGAACAATTAGAGGTTTTGTACCGCAGCGATTTTGGAAAAGGTTACAAAGCAATGCTGGACAGCGGGTTTATTAACGAACCTTTGAATGAGGTCGATCGAGCTTTTTTAGATTCGTTAATTGTTGAATTAAGTAAAGGTTTTGGCATTCCGAAAGCCACGAATTATTTATTAGCAGCAAGGCTGTACTGTCGGCAAGGACAGTTACAAGTACAGGATTCAAACACTTGTTTGCCTCCGTGGCTGTTGGAGGATTACAAAAGAGAGTTGAGAGTTGAGAGTTGAGAGTTTACAGGTAGGGGCGGTGCCCCCGTACCCGCCCTCTTAGTTGACAGTCGATCGTTGATGGTTGACAACGAAAACAGTTTGTAGTGCCTTCCCTCTTTCTTCCTCCCTCTTAGCCTTGATGCACACTCTCATAATTCATCCGTGTATCCGTGTCCGAATCCGTGTCGTGCCTTCTTGTTTCTTGCTTAATAGACCTCTCCCATAATTAGGTTTTTGTCTAGATAGGGTAAGGCTTCCAGAATCTTTTTAGGAAATGTCTAATCCCGAATTTAGAGATTGTAGTTTTGGCAAATAGATTTAAGCTCTTGTTGAAAACGATCGCGCACTTTTTCGGGCGATACAATAACGCAATCTTTGCCGTAGCGAAAAACTTCCCGTATCAGCCAAAAGGGATTAGAGACGCGCCGCACCACTTGACGGACATCTCCGACGACTTCATTGCTGATATCTCTGGATCTGGCTTCGTAGGCGTTCACCATCCCGCGATAATAGTGTAAGTACACTTCGAGATAATCCAAGCCTTGCTGCCGCCAGTGTCCGTCTGTTGGCACGATCGACTGGATGCGATCGAACCGCAAGCAGCGATTGTGAATCAGTTCTGGATAATCGGGATTTTTGATGTCGTCAGTCTCTTCGCACCAAATTTCCAGGTAAAAGCGCTTTTCTTCAAAGGAAATCTCGGCATAGCGGGCTGTATAAGCTAAATCCTCTCCCTTGGGATTGCGGTACAGCACGAGAAAAGGTTGCTGTTGATTCCTGTATTCTTCGGCTTGAATGCGCCACGCTGCGGTGGGTTGGATGACTTGCTGGAGGAGGGATTGGCGTAGAGGGGCTGCGAGGTTTCCCCGACTTATCAGAAGTTGTGAGAGCGATCGAGCAAGCTCAATATAGCCTGAGTCGATCAGCAGTCTGATGCCTTGCTGTAAGGCTGCGATTTCAGTTGGGTTGAGGGTGAAGGGTTCGCCCACATCGAGTTTGTGTTGGGCGATCGCAACCAACAACCCAGATACGCTGGGAGATTTGCCCCACAAGATACCGAAGCGACGGGCGATCGTCTCTAGCTGTTCCTTAGTGCCAGCGGGGATTGAAAGTGTAATTGTTTCTTTTTTGCGGACCATTAATTAATTTATAATTACAAGCTTGACAGATTGGATTTTAAATGTAACTATAATTCTAGTGTAATTGCAAAGCCGCCGATAACGAATGTGGCTTGGCAAATTTCAGAGCCAATAAAAAAGCAAGCCAGACATAAAGCCAGCTCGCCCGTATTTAAATAACTTAGTTCCTAGAATAGAGCACGGCCGGTCTGGTTGTAAACCTACGCAAATACAACCATGACAGAGAATCTTCCCGATCGAATGCTGCGGCTGATGTCTGACGGGCATTGGCACAGTGCCAATGAATTAATCGTGAGTATCAGCCATCGGTTTTCAGCGACGATGTACGTTTTGCGAAAGCAAGGCTATCGATTTGAGAAACACCGCAGCGGAAAACAACACGAATACCGACTGTTGTTGAAGGTTAATAATAGGGTGTAATACCAATTTTAAACGAAATAACAGTATTCTTATTCCCCCCCCTTTGCAAGGGGGGGTTAGGGGGGGTCAAAGAGTGTTGCACGATCGTAGAGAAATGGTATAACTGAGCTCTTACACTCACAGTCAATAGGTCGGTGATTTGGAGGTTATTTGTGGGGTGGGGCGGGTTTATATAAGTTGTTTGCTACGTTTTTAATCCTTGGCGAACCCGCCCCTACAGGCTCCTCGAATGATGCAATATCATGGATTGCGATGTCGAAATTCCACTAGAAATTAAAAGATTGAGATGAATAATAAACATGAATTAAACTCATCGAGTTTACCGGAGTATTTTGTAATTCTGAAACCGATTTACTCCTGTCCGGCATTAGAAACTCCCAAAGGTGTGAAATTGCCTGAAGGTTTGCGGCTTTCCTGGCATCAAGCAGAAACGGTGAAAGCCCTCCGCAATCCCGAGATTGATGTGATATTTAATCAGGCGATGACGGGAGATGGAAAGAGTTTGGGGGCTTATTTGGAACCCCTACAGAACGATCTGCTGGCGATCGGACTGTATCCGACTAATGAATTAGCAAGAGATCAGGAAAATCAGATTCGCGGATATCTGGAAAAGTTTCAAATCGATCTTGAACCTCGCATCAATCGATTGAGTAGCGAAGAGTTAGAAATTTATGCTGAAGGGGAGAAGTTAAGAAAGGCGGCGGCTTTGGAAAGTCGGGCGGGAAATTCAGAGATTTTGCTGTCGAATCCCGATATTTTGCACTATTTACATCGAGGTGCGTATCTGACTGCTGAAGATAGTCCCGATAAGCTTTGGGGCAGAATCGATAAGGATTTTGAGCTATCAATTATCGATGAATTTCATGTTTTGCAAGTGCCTCAAAAAGTTGGTATTATCAATACGATGCTGTTGGTTAAAAATACCAATAGATTTAAAAAATATCTGTTTCTTTCAGCCACGCCTAATTTAGAGTTTATCGATCGCTTGAAATTCGCAGGTTTTCGCTGCCACCAAATCGATCCAATTAAGGAAAATAAGTATCGATTCCCCGATACGGCCCAGGAATGCCAGAAGTTAGAAGCCGAAGGATGGCGGCAGGTTTCGCGAGAAATACAGCTTGAATTTATCTCTTTAGAGTCTACATCCAAAGCTTCGGAAACTTGGTTGCAGGAAAATTGCGAGTTAATTCGGAGGCAGTTTCGAGAGTTTCCGGGAAGTAAAGGTGCGATTATTTTAAATTCGATCGCATCGGTGAAGCGGTTAACTCCTTTTTTCCGAGAATTGTTGCGATCGGATGGGTTGATTGTCGGGGAAAATACGGGATTGTCGGGGCGGGAAGAAAAAGGTCGATCGCTCGATGCCGATTTAGTTTTGGGAACCAGTACGATCGATGTTGGGGTAGATTTTAAGATTAATTTTCTTTTCTTTGAGTCTGCCGATGCGGGAAATTTTATTCAGCGTTTGGGAAGATTGGGACGGCATGATGGTTATCTACGCGATGGGAAGAAGGTACAGTTTAGCCAGTTTAAAGCTTACGCATTAGTTCCGCAATTTTTGGTTGGTAAACTCTTTTTAGAAACGGATACACTGCTGAAATCTGGAGGAATTTACGATCGCCCGTTTTTTCACCAACAAATTCAGGAAAATTACCGCAAAATCAATAATTTTGAAGGCTATTATCAGCGTTGGGGTGCGGTGCAGTCGATGCGACTTTGCCGGCAGTTGGGACATAAAACGATTCAGCAGGCGTATCAGGGAAGTCAGGATCGCGGCAGTCAAAAGGCTTTTCAAACAGCTTGCGAACAGGTATTTGATACGAATTTGAAACAGGTATTTGGGCGAAGTAAGGCATGGGAACGAGAATGGCAGCAGCTTTCCGGGAATGATAAAGGAAACCCAATTTTGGAAGATGCGACGAGTTTTCGGGGTTCGAGTCCGTTGCAATGCGGCATTTACGATTTGACGGAATCTAACGAGGCCGATCGGTTTAAAACTTACGATTTACCGGGAATTCTGAGTAATTTGGAAATCGAACCGATCGCAGAAAAGGCGTTTTTGAAACTGCGTCAAGATACGGCAATTCGCTGCAATGTAGCGATTCCCAAAGGGAGATTTAATTACTGTTTGGGATTTATGAAATTGTTGAGTTATCGAGAGGAAAGACTGAATTGGAAGTTTACTTATCCGGGGGATTTAAAGCCGATTGCTGATGCGTGGAAAGTGCAGGTGTTGGCGGGAATCCAGGTGTGGCAACCGGAGAATTATTGGATTGCGGAGATTAACAAGCGATTGAAAAAACAGGCGATCGTTACTTATATATTACCGCGTCCGACGATCGAGGTGCGGCGGCGGCTGCAATTGCCGATGCACTTCCAAATTTACCCGATTAGCGATCGAACCAGCATTCACGATACCACAGCACCGTATTCGATCGCGATCGGACAATCGGCACTACTAATTGATACCCTGGCACACTGGCTGAAGAGTAAAGGAGATGAGATATGGATTTGTTAGCGAGTTTACCCCTGATAGGGATTTGGGTGAGGTTGAGAAAGGGAGCTTGCAGCAATAAGCGCAGACTTATTCATTTCAATCCCTGAAAGGTATTTAGGGTAAGCCTCAACCATGTCTATCTCCCCCCCAGTTAAACATAGCACAGGAAAATCCGGTTGAATACGTCAGAGCTTTTAATGCGTTGAATAAGTCTGTACCTTAATTGCTTTAAAAGTGCTTGACAAGAGCTATCGCAATTACTAACGTAAAAATTAAGCAGATTGCAGATTGCTGAAACCCAGATAATTAAACGGTTTGGGCTTACAGACTCACTTGAATAAATTTATGGAGGATAGCCATGTCTCAGAAAAAGACCAATCTGGAAAAGCTGCTTACTCTTCTCAAGGATGGTAAGTGGCATTCCGCCAATGAGCTAGCTGTTGAAATTAGCTGGCGTTTCGGACACACAGTCCTTGAAGCACGTCGTAAAGGTTATCCAGTTGAAAAACGCAAAATTGCTCACAACCAATTTGAATATCGGTTGATGTCAGCCTAACATTCCCGATAGCATTTGTTAGGGGAACTCTGTAACTTATGGAGATTCCCCTCCGAAAAGGAGTAGGAAAGCTTTTAAATAGCTTTCAGTAGTAAGTTCAAACGTAGGTAGTCTTGACCCTCAAAGGTTATTTATGAAGATAGGTAGCTTTTGACTGGTGAAGTCACCCCAATCGATGAACACATCTAACAAGCTAAAATCTTTCTAGCTTTCCTCTCCTTTTGTATCAAGCAAAAATTTTGAGTTTTTTAAAGATTCACTATGCTCCAAATTTCTCCAACATTAACGGAACTACAGGAAATTGCATCGCAGCTTCCCGATCGAATTCCTTACCTAAAAATGCTCGTTCTCTTTGGTTCGCGTGCTAGAGGCGACACTCACGCCAAAAGTGACTGGGATTTTGCTGCACTTTGTGATGAGGAACTTAGGGAAGAATCTTGCAAAAATCGAGGATTTGCTTGGTTTGAAATTCCAGTAATTTTGGGGAAAGCATTTAGTCTCAATATCGACGAAATTGATGTTGTGGAATTAGAGCGTTGTTCGCAACCGATCGCTCATTTCATTGCTTGCGATGGCATCCTACTTTATGAAAAAGAGCCTGGTGAATTCGAGAAATTTAGAGAAAATTATCTTCTGACTGACGCAGAGTTGAAAGAATTAGAACATCAACTTCTCCAAGAGATTCATGATTTCCTTAAAGAATGGGGTTTAAGATGAGTATTGAAAAATCTGTTGTTTTAAAGCGAATCAAATTTATTGCTGAATACATTTCCAAAGATATCTAAAAAAACTGTTTTTTTTGCTACAAAAATTGAGGTAAAACTATGACTGATGCAACTCCCGAAGATTACAAAAATTTACTCATTGAAGTAAAACAGAAAATTCGTTCTGCTCAGTATGAGGCACTTAAAGCCGTCAACAAACAACTAATTGCACTTTATTGGGATATTGGCAAAACAATTGTCACTCGCCAAGAGGGTGCAAGTTGGGGAAAATCTGTCGTCGAACAACTGGCAAAAGACTTACAAGCTGAGTTTCCAGGAATTAGTGGATTTTCGGCTCGCAATATCTGGAATATGCGAAGTTTTTACACGACATACAATCAGAATGAAAAACTGCAACCAATGGTTGCAGAAATTGGATGGACGCATAATTTAGTCATTTTAGAAAAGTGTAAAGACGACTTAGAACGCGAGTTTTATATTCGGATGACTCGCAAGTTTGGCTGGACGAAAAATGTCTTAATTCACCAAATTGAAAACCAAACCTATGAGAAAACTCTGCTGAATCAAACGAACTTCGATCGCGCGTTATCTGAAGAAGATCGCGATCGAGCAAAACTCGCAGTGAAAGATGAGTATACGTTTAATTTTTTGGGCTTAGGGGAAGAGTATAGCGAACGCCAGTTAGAACAAGAAATTTTGACCAAAGTCGAGCCTTTTCTCAAAGAAATGGGGGGAATGTTTGCCTTTGTTGGCAGTCAGTATCGCTTAGAAATTGAGGGCGAAGAATTTTTTATCGATCTCGTTCTCTATCACCGCCAGTTGAAATGTTTAGTAGCTGTTGAACTAAAAATTGGTGATTTTTTGCCGGAATATGTAGGAAAAATGCAGTTTTATCTTGCAGTTTTGAACGACAAAGTGAGGCTACCCGATGAAAATCCTTCAATTGGCATCATTCTTTGCAAATCCAAGAATAAAACGATTGTTGAATATGCATTGAGGGAATCGAATAAGCCGATCGGAGTTGCAACCTATCAAATGGTTTCTAGCGTTCCCCAAGAACTCAAAGATCGACTTCCCGCACCCGAACAGGTTGCCAAATTGTTAGAAGGAATTGAGTAAATTAGGAGATGTGGATCGTGACTAAAAATACTAAAGAAATTGAAGAAAATTCCGATTTTGACAACTCTGAAGATGGCGATAGCTGGTTGCAAGAAGATTTAGAGTCTGAATTTGAAACCAGTAACAGAACGATCGAACCCAAACAAGAGTTTTTGACGCTAAAGTTACTGCGACAAGCCATTAAAGCACAAAATCCCGACGATCGAGTGATGGCTGATTTTGCCGAATATGTCTTACCAAATTTATTAAAAGTTGCCATTGGCGTAACTGCAAAAGGAGGAAAGTTTTTTGACGGACTCGATCGAGAAAAAGGTCGCGAAAATGTAAGACGCGATAATGCTGGCGATCAATCTCTCAACACTCACCTTCTTAACGGATTGTTTCCCGCAAATTTAATCGAACAGCGGCTGGAAAAACTCAATACTAATGTGTTGCGAAGAGTAAAAGAACGCGAACGCAGATTAGTTATTGCGGGTTTCATTCTTCACGACTTTGAAAAGTTTCCCGATGCACCAGAAAATTGCCGCAAACTTTCTCTCCAACAACACCGTCAAATTATTGATGAAAAAGTGCGGCAGCTTGGTTTAGATTTATTCATCGATTCGGAGAATCCAAAAACATATCTAGACTACATCGACGATTTATTGTGTGTAGCTTATAACGCACAACGGCGGTGGGATACTAATTGGAACTTTTCGGAATATGGATTAAATCCGACTTTGCGCGATCGAACCTTACGCTGTCTTGCCGATTTAACTTGTTTGGCAGATTCTCTCGCTTCTATTATCAAACATCCCCAAGATGCCGAAAACAATCGATTGAATGGACTGATTCACAACCTCAGCGACGGACAACTTAAGTTTACCTATCATGCAATTGCGGAAAATCGCGGGGTTTTAACAAATGTTGTCAATAACGCGCTGATGGACGCACATACAGCCCTGAATTCTGAGGAAATAACCTATTACGAACCGCTGCTGTATTTACCGACAGGTGTTATTTATCTCGCCCATCGCAATGCACCGCAAATTGATACGGCAGAACTTCCAAATTTGGTTGTTTCTAATATCAAGGAACTGTGCGGCAAGCAACTAATTCAGCGACAAACTGGTTTTGGGCGTGATGGAAAAGGGATGAAATATGCTGAATATTACGAGCAGTTTTTTAACGATATTGAATTGATGCGAGTGGCTTTAAAAGCTACTTTGCGGATTCTTACGGATGGGAAGAAATCTGTTGCTAAAAGTCGCAGCGATAACTTAATTACTTTTCAACGCAAAGGAGTTTTATCCGCAGACTATAACTTTGAATTTGCCGACGATATTCGGATCGATCGCATTGCTGAATTTGGCGATGTTGTCAGCCGCAAAATTTGGGGAGAAAAAGTCAACAAACTGGAGACTTCAATTAAAGAAGCAAAGAAAAATAAGCAAAAATTACCCGAACTTCCCCAGGTAGATATTGTTGAGGAAGTCGCAAAACTTTGGAACTTGACAGCATATCTGCCGCAAATTCGAGAAATTCAGCGAATTAATGAAACGCTAAAAGAATTGAAACTCAAGGGAAATACAGGAGGTGTTCCCTACGAATGGTATTACTTAGCTGCCAAGTATTTAGAACATCATCCGGGGATTGAAGATGTCACAGAAGCTTGCGAAGCTGTTATCGATCGCATCAGTCAAATAATTACTCCAATTGTCGATCGATATCAGCTATCTGATGGCTGGGATGACTTGCGATTGTGGGTGCAGCGAGTCGTAATGCTACCCGCAGATCGATCCGAACAAACTTGCGATTCATCTGTATTTTTAGATGAATTAGAACGCTATCAACTGGCTAAAAAATCGGGACGGGGACGGCAGCTAATTTGCTCGATTTCTCACTCGGCTTATACGGTGACGGAACAGATGGAATCTGCCGTTTTGTTTACGCCTCAAGTGTATACGAACAAGCAAATGCTGGGTGGTTCCAATGCCAAACGCAATATTTCCAGTATTGCGGGAGTCGAGATGATGCTGCGACAAATTTTGATGAATCAAACTCAAGCAGTTGGCAAGCGTTTTGAAGATGGTAAATATCGCTATCTTTACTTTTATCCTACTTATTACTTCACGCCGGAAACCAATAAATTTTTGCAGCAAGCTTACACCAACATCGCGCAAACTCGATTTACAACCGGCATTCGCAATCATTTTATTGATGATGAAATGCAAGCACATTTCAACCGCGATCGCTATCAAACTGTTGATGCGTTTTTGATTGACGAAGACTTACAAACTCGAAAGGCGTTACCCGAAACCGATCCAAACTATCAAAAAGATCGGACTTTTAAACTTTCCTATCCCGACGATCGCCCCCTAACATTCTACTTTATGGCACTCCCTCCAGGACGCGATCCAACAGATACAGAATCTTGGGTAATGCCAGCTTGGTTAGCTTTTGCTTTCCCGATGATTCTTGATGTCAAAACAGTCGTTTCTGAGTCACCGATTCCCCCATTTAACGATGGTGCTGAATTTGAGGAAAGCGTCTTTCTCGATAGTGCCCCTCAAGCATTTCGAGTCCTGACAAAACGCGATCGATTCCGACTCGATTACATCTTGGAGGGATGGGAAGAAGGCGATCGCGCGTACCCTGCACCTCTCAATGTTTTAACTGCTGCTTATGCAATTCACCTCGATATTAATGCCAAACAAAGTAAAGGAAAATACGATGCCAACTGGGGAAAACTTGCCGAAATGGCGAAAGATTTGGAAACGAGTCCTTTATACGTTTTCAAATTTCTCAACGAGTGGGTGCGACGGCAGGTAGCTGAGATGGCACGCATTGAAAAAATTCGACTGTACGCTTATCAATTTTACCCTTGCTTCGACCCTTACGTAAAGTACGAACAGGAGACTCTAATTGTGGGAGATAAATCACCGTTGAACCATCCAAAAAAACTTACCGAACTTTATCGAGAATTCTATCGCGCCAACAAGCGATACAATCCTAAATCTAATGCAGTATTGAAACCGATCGATATTGCTTCAGAAACGATTCTCAAAGCCGAATTGAGTGTCTTTCAAGGTGAAACATTAGTGGCAGCAGTTGCTGCAGAAGTTTTCAAATTGATGGATCGCGTGCATTCTTCAACTGCTGAAGGACGGTGGGTTGTTAGCGATCGAGAAAAAGAAAGGCAACTCGTTTTAGAGTTTGCTCGTTACTTTGTTTTCGAGGTTTTTGAAAAGTGTTTTGCAGGCGATCGCGCTCGTTTGGCAGGACGACAAATTAACTTAATTCGCGATACTTGCGAGTTTTTATATCGCCTGGAAAATGACAGTGACAATCAACAAATCGATCGGGAAAAAGAAGACGCGCGATCGGCAGAGGAAGAAGATTAGGTTAAATTGAATCGCAAACTTCTTCCAGCTACAAAGGATCGATCGGGAGCATCTCATTTTTGATTTTATAGTGCGAGCGTCCCCGCTCGCGATCTATCCAACACTCGCGAGCTCTTAAGCTCGCACTGTAAAGAAATTGCTCTTTTGCAAAAGTGAGATGCTCCCGGATCGATCGAGACTGAAGTCCCTACTACAAACCTTAAGGAGAAATATCATGGCTTTCTTGAAAACAGTAGATTCCAAATTTTTTCATGCTGAAGTTCCCTACAAACCGATGGGGAAATACGCACATTTTCTCACCATTCGCGTGACAGAATCTTACCCGCTGTTTCAAACCGATGGCGAACTGAATAAAGCACGAATTCGCGCGGGAATTGTCGATCGCACTCCCATCAGCCGCCTGACAATGTTCAAACGCAAACAGTCTACACCAGAACGTTTAGTCGGTCGAGAATTGCTGCGAAATTATGGATTAATGACCGCAGAAGAATGCGAATATAACACCAGTTTTGCCATGAACAATCCAGATTGTATTATCTATGGATTTGCGATCGGCGAGTCGGGTTCGGAAAAATCGAAAGTGGTGGTCGATACGGCATTTTCGATTACCGCTTTTGACGAATCTCACGAAACATTTACCTTGAATGCACCCTATGAAAATGGAACGATGGCATCTAAGGGAGAATCCGGTTCTAAAGCAGGTGAAATAACCAGTCGGATCAACCAGCAAGATCACATCAAACCCCAGGTATTTTTTCCCAGCATTGTCACTCTCAAAGACCCTACAGAAGCTAACTTTTTGTATGTTTTCAACAACATTCTTCGCACCCGCCATTATGGCGCACAAACTACCAGAACGGGTCGAGTTCGCAATGAGTTAATTGGGGTTGTTTTTGCCGATGGAGAAATTACCAGTAACTTGCGTTGGACTCAGGCAATTTACGATCGCCTGAATGCCGAAAATAAACTCGGTTCGATCGATCCTTTGGATGAAAATGATGTCATTACTGCTGCTACTTCTGCCATTGAAATGCTGATGAATGAAGAGTTTATCGTCCACACCGATCTGATTGGCGATCGATTTACATCACTTCTCAATGAAGTCAAAGCACAAACTGCTACTGAAGCCGGAATGCGATCGATTTTACAGCAAGCAGATGCCGATGCAAAAGCTTACGCGAAAAAGCACATCAAAGAAAAGAAAACCCCCGCATCAACGAAGTAATTGCCATGACTTTTATTCACCGATGTCAGTTGGAATTACACGACAGTTTGTATTTTGCCACTCGCGAAATCGGAAGACTTTACGAAACTGAGGCGGTAATTCACAATTACGCACTTTGTTACGCCCTCGGTTTGGTGGATAGCGAAATCTATTCGACTACCGTTGCTGAAGCAGATTCCTATCGCTATTTCTGTCCCGAACAAGTGCCTAAATACGAGTCACATTTAACAGCACTAAACCGACAGGAAATTTATGTAACTCCGGCTCGATCGCTCTCCCACTCTTCTACTCTCAATACTTGGAAATACGCCAACAATAACTATCACGCTGAGATGGAAAAAACTCAGAAAAATATTCCGAGTTATGGCAGAGCAAAAGAAATTGCGCCGGAAAGTAAATTCGAGTTTTTCATCATTTCAAAAAAGTCTCTGAAACTGCCTAAATGGATTCGTTTGGGTAAGTGGATGAGCAAGGCAGTAGTGGAAATTCTCGAACAGAAAGAAGTAGCGCGATCGAACTCTGAAACTGAATTCAGTTTTCCCTATCTGCTCAATCCTTTGGATGTGATGTTTTCCCATCAAGTATTCAGCTACGATGTGGTAAATATGCCTCCGGTTAGCCTGATTCAAAATATCAGAATGCGAGGGCATTATTACGAGTTTGAAAAACTCAAAATTCCCGGTTGTATGGCATATCGTTTTCGGGCTGATTAGTCAAACCTAGAGTCCGGCAGGGGTTTAAACCCCTGCCTCAAAGCTAAAGTCCTCTAAAGAGGACTAAGGAGTTTAAAAGTCTTCTTCTCAAGAAGATTGAGAATTGTCTAATTGTTGATGATTTATATTTTTCAAACAGGATTAATGAGTTTTAAAAAATGTCTTCTCAGTCCTCTTTAGAGGACTTTAGCTATTAGCCAGGGAATTCATTCCCTGGCGGCCTGGAATCAACACCAACTATTAACCAATCATGCCGCACAGTCTAGTTCTCAACATCCTTCCCCTCGCGCAAATTCCCACCGGATACCTCACAGGAAGACACCTGCACGCCCTCTTCCTTACCCTCGTGAGTTCCGTTGACAAACAACTCGGAGATTACCTCCACGATTCCACCGTTGATAAAGCCTTCACCCTCAGCCCTTTGCAAACTAAAAAATGCCCGTTCAAAAAACACCATTCCCTGCAATGGGAACATACAGAACCGATTGCTCAATATACTCCCTGTTGGTGGCGGATTACCCTACTTGATGACAGTTTATTTGGCAAATTAACTAATCTTTGGTTAAATCTCAATCCCTCCAAACCGTGGCACTTGGGGCCGGCCGATTTGTCGATCGCAAATATTCTCGGTACGCCTCAACCCGAACAACCTTGGGCTGATGCTTGTACTTACTCTCAATTGTTCGATCGCGCTTCGGAAACCAATCGCTTAATTGCCTTCAGTTTTGCGACTCCGACTACTTTTCGACAGGGTAAGTTTGATTCGGTAATTCCGACTAGAGATTGCGTTTTTAACAGCCTTCTCAGTCGCTGGAATAAATACAGTTCGATCGCACTTCCAGATCTGTCTCTCGATCCACTTTTTTCGACCTTTGTCAATATCAAAACCGAAAAATTGACTAACTACGAAAATGATTTCGTCGGGATAGTGGGGGAAGTTAGCTATCGGATTTTGGGAGATGTGGAGCCTTTGCTTATCAAGCAAATTAATGCTTTAGCTGATTTTGCGCTTTACTGCGGGGTAGGGAGAAAAACGCCTATGGGGATGGGAATGACGCGCCGAATTGCTGTTAGGAACTTGTCGGTTAAAAAGATTGAGAAGTAATAGTGATTTGCTGTTTGACAATTAGATCTAGATCCCCCCTAGCCCCCCTTTTTAAGGGGGGGACCGGAAGTTCTTAAGGTTCTCTTGTTGAGACGATTAGATTTCGATCCCCCCTAGCCCCCCTTAAAAAGGGGGGAACCGGATATGTTTTCAAAGTTCCCCTTCTTAAGGGGGATTTAGGGATCGAAACTGTGGAAAAAACGAGAAATATACCACAACTCAAAGTCCCCCTTCTTAAGGGGGATTTAGGGGGATCTAAACTCTGATACCCACGATAAATACCAAGGATTTCAAGCTAATGAACGATACCGATGATTACATTTCGATCGCACTTCTCAACCAATATTCCTACTGCCCGCACCGCTGCTGGCGGATGTCTTGTGCGGGAGAATTCACGGACAATCAATATACCATTGAAGGAACCAGTTTGCACGATCGCGTCCATACTATGGGCGAAATAAACCGCGATGAAACTTGGCAAATTCGCGCGATTTGGCTGAAATCTGAAAAGTACAAACTCATCGGAAAATCAGACTTAATTGAATCAACCGATGGTGAATTGTATCCCGTTGAATACAAGCGCGGCAAAAAAGGAGAATGGGATAACGATGAATTGCAAGTTTGCGCGCAAGCCCTTTGTTTGGAAGAGATGACGGGGAAAACTATTGCGACTGGATACGTGTATTACGCGCAGTCGCACCAGCGGCAATTAGTCGAGATTTCTGAAGAATTGAGACAGGAGGCGATCGCCACTATTGCCGCTATTTCGAAGCTTTTTACTACAGGAATTATTCCCCCACCAGTTTACAAACCCCGCTGTCGGGGATGCAGCCTTTATTCTCAATGTTTGCCGCAAATAGCAGACAAAGTAAACCGCTATCGCGAGATTGATTGATTTAGTTTTAGGAGAGTTCAAAATGGGAACAGTTTACGTAACTCAAGATGATGCTTTTATCGGGAAAACCGACGAGCGTTTGACAGTCAAATTTGACAAGAAAAATCTTTTGGATTTGCCGCTGATTAAAATTGATGGCGTGGTAGTTTTGGGACGGGCTACGATTTCACCCGCCGTGGTTTTTGAATTGCTCAGCCGTCACATTCCTTTGACTTTTCTCACCGGAACCGGACGGTATTTGGGCAGGTTAGAACCGGAAGTTACTAAGAATATTTTTGTCCGATCGGCCCAGTGGAAAGCAGCAGGAGAATCGGAAAAAGCAATACATTTAGTTCGGGGATTTGTGCGGGGGAAACTGAAAAATTACCGCACTATTTTATTGCGGCGACAGCGAGAAGACGATCGACTGGATTTGCAATCTCACATTCAGCGGCTGGCTGCATCGATCGCCCCAATTGACAAAACTAATTCGATCGACTCTCTCAGAGGTTTAGAAGGTGCTGGAAGTGCTGCTTATTTTGGCAGTTTCAATCAGTTAATCAAATCCTCAAATTTCCAATTTGAAGGCCGACGCCGCCGCCCTCCAACCGATCCGGTTAATGCTTTGCTAAGTCTGGGTTATGCTTTGCTGCGACATGACATTCAAAGCGCAGTAAATATTGTAGGATTTGACCCTTATTTAGGATACCTGCATTTGGAACGTTACGGTCGTCCTTCTTTAGCCTTGGATTTAATGGAAGAATTTCGCCCTGTAGTGGTGGATTCGATCGTATGTTCTGCGGTAAATAATGGACTGCTTGCTCCTACCGATTTTATCACCGAACCTTTGAGCGGTGCAGTTTCTTTAACTAAAGATGGGTTAAAGATTTTTTTACGGCTTTACGAAGAAAAGAAGCAATCTAAGCTCAAGCATCCGGTAATGGGTGTTACGGGTACTTACCAAGAAGCCTTTGAAATTCAAGGGCGACTGATGGCGAAGTATTTGATGGGAGAAATTGAGAAATATCCGCCTTTGGTAATCAAATAAGAGCGATCGAGGAAGTTGATGATGTATTTTGTTGTAAGTTACGACATTTCCGATGACAAGCGGCGGACTAAGATGCACAACATTCTTAAGTCTTACGGGCAGTGGGTGCAGTACAGTATTTTTGAATGCGAGCTGACTCCGACTCAGTATGCTAAGCTGCGATCGCGCCTGAGCAAACTCCTCAAATCCGATACAGATAACATCCGCTTTTATTCTCTGTGCGCGTGCTGTCAGGGTAAGGTGGAACGGATTGGTGGAGATCCGCCGAGGGACAATACGGT
>JBOFTL010000737.1:0-1877 GCA_051652045.1 Microcoleus sp.
AAACTGAGATTGAAGAGGGCAACAAGCTTCAGGTAGAAGTTGGCATTCTTGGCGCACAGGTTGCAGAACTTAAAGCTATCATAGCTAGAACGCCTACCCCTGGCGTGGGTGAAATTATTGTAAACTTAGAAGAGTTAACTGCTCGGATCTCTTCGATCAATCCTACTCCGGTTAGTGATGCTATTGTCGCTGAGGTTATTAGCAACGAAGCAATCGAAACACCAGTAGAAGTCCAAGAAGCCCCCCCTGTCGCGGTTGAGACAATCCAGGAACCTGTTGTCGTGACCGAAGCCTTGGATGCGATCGTTGCGGCTGATGCTTTGGAAGAGTCTGAAGCTCTGTAAATTTTAAGTGTTGACCATGGATCTGATTGTTCCCCCGTTTGTTCTCCTTGCGGGGGATTTTCTTCCCAAAAATTAGGATATTTATGCGTAAACAAAGATTTTCATTTTTCTTTAAAGCTGATCATCGATTAAATCAAAAAGATTTTTGTGAAAGCGATTTAAATCACAGTGTGTTTATTGAATCAAATTTTGCTTGCACTAATTTTTGGAATTCAAATCTAACATCATGCTCATTTGAGAATTCAAATCTAATGAGGGCAGACTTTAGAGGATCAATTCTTGATGGGGTTAGCTTTCAAAATTGTAATATGGCTGAAATCAACCTTGATGGATGCGACCTCTCGACGGTTGAATTTTTGGGATGCAAAAATCTTCCTGAAAAATATCAAATGCCAATTCTTGCGAGTCAAAGATGAAAACGCCTCTCTCTTACTATGGCGGTAAAGGACGCATTGCCAACCAGATTGTTCAATACATTCATGAGATCTCCCACGCTGTGTACAGCGAACCGTTCTGCGGGGGACTTTCCGTGCTTTACGCTAAAGGCGAATACGATCGCGGTAATAGTGACTATTACCGCGAAGCGATTAATGATAGCAACAATAACCTTATTACTTTTTGGCGGGTTGCCAGAACTCACCCCGAAAAACTTGCCGAGTGGATCGAGCTTACTCCTTACAGCCAAGAGGAGTATAGGCGATCGCTAGAAATATATCGCACCCCTTCCGACTATACGGATCTAGAAATAGCTTGGGCGGTTTTCATCCAGTGCAATATGTCTTTTGCTAACGGCATAGGAAAAGGATGGGCAACTCAAACCCTATCGGAAAATAGCGCAGCAACATGGGCGAACAGGAAAAGCCGATTGCCAAAGTGTTTTGAGCGGCTTGAAAAAGTTCATATCGGATGCGAAGACGCGCTGAGCTTTATAGACAGATGGGATTCTCCGCAAACCTTACACTATATCGATCCGCCTTACCCAAGCACAGACCAAGGACATTTCAAAGGCTACACGTTGAAAGACTATCAAGCGTTGTGCGACAAGCTTGACGAGAGCGAGGGTTCCTATATCCTCAGTAATTATTATCAAGAGATAGAGCCAAAGTCTGCTCAAAAATGTGTAGAAATCCAAGCGACCATGAGTGCAGCGAATGGCAATGACCGGGAGAAACTCAATACTAAGCGCATTGAAAAACTTTGGATCTGCGATCGCTCTTTAGGTATGCGTCAAGACATTGGTAAAATAGTTAATATTGAGGATAAATCTCGAATCATTCAATGCAGTTTATTCTAGCCAACAGTCATTTTATCGACAAATCCAGTTGAAGAATCACTCGGAATAAAACAAGAAACAACGTCGCCGACGTTAAAATTCGTATTACTTAAAGCAGTAGCTTCGGCTCTGCCGCCTTGGATTGATACAATAACTGAGCTATTTGCCCTGCCGATTACAGTGCCTCTAAAATTTTGTTGAAACTGGCGATCGCGTAATCGTTTCTTTTCTTGTTCTAATCTAAAATAGTGATTAGCCTG
>JBOFTL010000738.1:0-4856 GCA_051652045.1 Microcoleus sp.
ATTTCCCAAAGAGGTTGTAGAATTGCTGCGCCCTATGGGCCACGATATTCTTACGGTGCAAGAAGCTGGAAAGGATAACCAAAAAATTCCTGACGAAGAAGTGTTAGCTTTTGCTGTCAGTGAAAATCGAGCTGTTTTACAATCGCCGTCATTTTATCAGGCTGCACGGCTTACAGCCTGACCATTCGGGTATTATTGTCTGTAGGGCAGAAGGTGATCTAGCAAGAATGGCTGCTAACATTAATGAGGCTATTTCCCCACTTGAAACATTAACAGGTAAATTGATTCGCGTTTATCGATCGGGACTGCCCTCTATATCTTAATTTAGCGAGTAAAGTGAATTAGCTATTTAAGCCTTCAATAACTCACCAAATTCTTATCTTTCCGACTGCTGCGCCTCCAGCCAAGCCTCTAAATCCGCCATAGTAGTAAAATCCAACAGTGCCTCACTCAAATCTTCGAGCACTAGCAAGGGTAGATTAGCAAGGCGCACGCGCATTTCCTCAGAAAGTTCTTGCCGCAACCGACGGGTTAATAATCGGACAATCAGAGTATAAGCTTCTGCCTGTCGTCCTTCGGCCTTAGCTTCTTGATAGACTCTCGTTTCCTGTAATGTAATTCCCAACATCGACTCTACCTCAGCTCGACTCAACGATGTAAATTTGTACGACATAATAGTTGCTATAAGATCTATTATGTCACGACCTACTGCTGGTGGAACTTCTTGCTGCACTCTGCCCAGCAAATATCTTGCTTCTGCTGGTGCTTGAGTCTCCCCGACAGTCGTCAACACCATCAGCGCAATTCCTAAAGGCAAGGTGCGAATATCACCCAACTCATCCAAGCATACACGATGCACCTGATTGCTGTTGAGTAAAGCTCGATAAGGATAAACATCGCTTTGTTCGACGCTGCGTGATGGATAAATTACCACAGCTTGCCAATCGCTATAACGACTGCGATTGCGATAAAAATATAAAAACGATTCGCCAAACAATCTTTCGTAAAGTTGTTCGTCTTTTTGGAACTGAACTTCACAAAAATAGACGATGCCCGGTTCCTCAGATTCTGGGGGCAAAAATACGCCGTCTATTTCAAATTTAGGTTCTTTGACTGCCACCGAGTCAAAGCGATAATTGGCAGCATTTGCTGGAGTTGTCGTTAGTAGATCGAACAATAAAGTGGGCGCTTGTCCGAACAATTTATAGAATATTGAATCCCGCCGCATGAAATATTTGCAAAGAAAGAGAGACAAAATAATACTACTGCATAATGGTTCGTCAAAAATATGCGATCGGCCTTAATTCAAATTTTATTAAAAGTTCGGCAAAAACCGCCTAGACAATCACAGAACTTGATGAATGCTCTCAACGACCAGCTCAATAAAGTCAACTGCATCGCCAACAAGCACCTCATCAATACTCCATCTATTTCCAATGTTAAAAGTTGGATCTATATCAGCTTCATGAGCAATCTTATTTCTCCGATCAACTATCGAATTGAGTTGTTGCTTAATATCTTTTGCTGGTCTGCTTATCTTATTAGCCACCTCATCCCACAAATTTTTGTCTGAAATATATCTGATTGCATCAGCAATTTTGTTTGCTTGCTGGAAGCTCTGATATCCCAGACGTTCTCTAATCTCATTCTCCAACCAAGAGGCATTATTCAGCTTTTTTACAATACTACTTGATATTGCAGGAATTAAGGCTGCAAGCGTATATGATTGTTGGAGAAAAGCATAACCGTGAGTTTGTTCAATTTCAGTTTCAAGCCATGAGGCAATATCAATCGCCGCTAATCGCTCCTGACGAGCGCCACCCAACGACACTTGAAAACGTGAGAATGCTGACTGAGTAGTATTTGCTGAAGGTGTTGGTTCAGAACGTTCTCCTCGATGAATTTCTAACATTCCTAATGTCACAACCTCATGCACGTAATAATCCAATGCACTCACAGCGAGGACTAGCACTGCTCTTAAAATATCTGACACATCTAGCGCAACAGTAGCTTGAGCTTTAATGGAATTATGAAGGGCAATTAGGTCTCTGACACGACTAATGCTAATACGAAATTGGTCAAGCGCTGACTGCATATACGGAGCTTTCTGAACTTAATGCAACGATTTTATCTGCCAAGTCTGAAAAAGTTTGTCTAAACTCTTCCTGCTTCTGCTGGTTTTGCTGCAAGGCAATCCCTTTTTGTCCCAATTGCTGAGGCGTTAAGGCATAAACGGGTGTTCGATGTTCTTGAGACAGAGCAATCAGACTATTAAAGTTTGAAATTTTGGCAAGGGAGAGGCTGTCTTTAAGCTCTAGATCCCGGTAAGCCCGATCCGGCAGCATCATATTGCTTTGGCGTAGGGTGGGAATCAATTTGTTGGCAACAGTTTGCTCAATTTTCTCAATCCAGGTTTGGAAAGCAGCAGTTTCTTTGCCTCGAATGATTCGATAGTTCTGAACAATTGTCCCTAAAAAACGTAGAGTAATTTCAGGAAACGGATAATTTGCTTCTTTCAGAATTGGGAGCGAGCTTGCTGACTTGGCCCAGGCATACCATCTTGGCAAGACTTTAGCTAAAGATTCGATTGCCATCACGGAGAAAAAGTCAGCAGTCGTAGGCACTAAGAAAAAGTCACTTATCATCAACAGATTCTGATTAATTGACCCTAAGCTTGGACTCATATCAATCAGAATATAATCTGCATTAAACTTAGTCGCCGTTTTGTCAAACAAATCATAGATAGAACCAGGTAAATTCTTCAGAGTTTGAATTGAGCCACTTAGTTCTTGAGCAATACCTAGTGTGACTTCATACTCACCCAAGCCAACATGACCGGGTAGAAGGAATAAATTATCCTGACCTTGTATTGGGATACAGTCAACAGCTTCTATTGCTTTTGGTTGTGACTCAAAAGCGGGAGCCAGTCCTGTCTTTATGTTTGAGGTTGTATTGTAGATTGCTTGAATTCTCGCCTCATCATCCTCAGTTACTTCTCCCAAAGCCATGCCCGTGAGGTTACATTGTGGGTCGGTATCCGCAAGAATCACTCTTTTTCCTTTGGAAGCAAGCATCCAGCCTAGATTAAACGTAGTTGTGGTCTTACTAACCCCGCCCTTGTGGTTGAATAAGGCAATTTTCTGAACCATTGCATCAAGCCTTTTGATAAATGTTGCGATCGCTTCTGCTGGCAGGAACCCGATATTTTATAATCAACCCGGTTTCTGCTATCCAGCAGATTTGTGAAGAATTGTAGGGACACAGCAGTGCTGTGTCCTTACTAAATTCACGTTGTTTTCTTCTTACTTGCCGTAGCAGTCGTCGCCTTTTTACCAGTAGTTTTCTTCGCAGCAGTCTCCGTCTTTTTAGCAGTGGTTTTCTTCGCCGCTTTCTTCTCAGTTGCAGTCTCCGAATCCGCCGCACTTTTAGTTGACTTCTTCGACTTGCTGCTAGATTTGCCGCCGCCCGCCGCTTCCTTCGCTGATAGCAATTCCAAGGCCCTTTGCAAAGTGAAATTCTCTACAGATTCATCCTTAGCCAAAGACGCATTGATATCGCCATGTTTCACGTAAGGGCCGTAGCGGCCGTCGTAAACATTGATCGGTTCTCCCGATGCTGGATGCAAACCCAATTCCTTCAAAGGCGTCGCTGATTTGCTGCGACCGCGGCCGGTTTTCGGTTGTGCTAACAATTCTAAGGCTCGATCGAGCGCGATCGTCAACACATCATCAGGCGGTTTGATCGATCGATAATCTTTCCCAACTTTACCTTGGTCGTGCACGACATAGGGCCCGTACATCCCCAAATTAGCTTGCACTTTTGCCCCAGTTTCCGGGTGATTTCCCAACAGCCGAGGTAGAGTTAACAAACTCACCGCCATCTCCAGCGTCACGCTATCTTTATCCGTTCCTTTCGGTAAAGAAGACCGCTTCGGTTTCTTGTTCTCTTCCGAAACTTCCCCTAATTGAACGTAGGGGCCGTAATTGCCAACCAACACAAAAATCGGTTCGCCAGTTTCCGGGTGCAATCCCAATTTGTCCGGGCCTTCAGTTTTTTGCTTTAACAAAAATTCCACTTTTTCCGGGTCTAAATCTGCCGGAGTCAAATCCTGGGGAATTGATGCTTTTACTAAACCTTCTTCAGTTTCAGATTCCAAATAAGCGCCGTATTTGCCGATGCACACTTTGGCGGATAGATTCTCTAATTCCACAGTGCGGGCAA
Source organism: Microcoleus sp. (assembly GCA_051652045.1). GTDB lineage: Bacteria > Cyanobacteriota > Cyanobacteriia > Cyanobacteriales > Microcoleaceae > Microcoleus. The sequence continues at coordinate 4,222 of JBOFTL010000738.1, forward strand.
CTTTTGGATCGATTTGAGTTTCCTGTTGTTCTACTTGAGTTGCGAGTCCAGTTTCTCCTGCATAAAACTTTTGTAAATACGGCAGCCATTTCGCCTCGCCGGTGGCAATTTCATCGAGGGTTTGTTCCATTCTGGAAGTAAAACCGGTGTCTACTAAATCGGGAAAATGGTTTTCCAATAAAGTAGTGACGGCGAAAGCCGTGAATGTCGGAATTAGGGCGTTGGTAACTAATTTTGCGTACCCTCGATCGACTATTGTCCCGATAATACTCGCATAGGTACTCGGACGCCCTACTCCTTCGCTTTCCAAAGTTTTCACCAGAGAAGCTTCGGTGAAGCGGGCGGGAGGTTGAGTTTCGTGTCCGATCGCCTCTAAATCTTTACAATTAGGTTTATCCCCCACTTTCAGTGGCGGCAAAATCACCTCTTGGTCTTCCAAAGCCGCATCCGGGTCGTCGGAACCTTCTACGTAGGCGCGCAAAAAGCCGGGAAAATCAATGCGTTTGCCGCTGGAACGAAAACCGGCATCTTCCACCAGAGTCATCACAGTAATGTGAGTTTGGCGGGAATCTGCCATTTGCGAAGCCACAGTCCGCTTCCAAATCAAATCGTAAAGGCGAAAATCCACGCCTTCC
>JBOFTL010000739.1:0-19440 GCA_051652045.1 Microcoleus sp.
CATCGAATCCGTGCGCGACAATATCATTCACGCACCGCAAATAGTTGCGGATAAAGCTCAAGAGCAGTACGAAGAAATTACTGCTAAAATCGGCGATTATCTGCGGAATACCAACCTTGAAGAACTCGATCCAGAAGGCATCAGCCGGGATTTGAACAAATTGTTTGAAAACCCGAAAGAAGGTGCTTTAGCGTTGCGAGAAAGACTTGCTCAAGTCGATCGCGAAACGTTGGTCAAACTGCTTTCGCAGCGGGAAGATTTGAGCGAAGAACAAATAAATCGGACGATCGATCGCGTTCAAGATTCAATTCGCAGCATCGTGAAATCGCCGCGCCGCTTGGCATCTCGCGCTCAAACAACTGTCCGGGATTTCCAAGCAAGTTTGGAAAATTACTTGCGGAATACCGACAAGGAAGAACTCAATCCCGACGCAATCAAACGCGATTTGCAGTTGTTATTTAACGATCCGGGAATGGGAATGCAAAGTTTGGGTGAAAGACTCAAGCATTTCGATCGTTCGACGTTGGTAGCGTTGCTATCTCAGCGGGAAGATATTTCCGAAGAAGAAGCCAACCAAATTGCCGATCGCATTGAATCTGTCCGCAACGAAATTGTCGCACAGATTCAAATGGTTCAGGACAAGTTCCAGTCAGCAATGGACAGCATTTTTGCGAAGATTCGGGATTATCTCAATTCGCTCGATCGGCCGGAACTCAATTACGAAGGTATCAAGCAAGATATCCGCAAAGTATTTGACGATCCGCAAGCTGGATTTGATGCAATTAAGGAACGTTTAGGGCAATTTGACCGACAAACATTAGTTGCTTTAATTAGTTCCCGTCCCGACATTTCCGAAGCCCAAGCAAACAAAATTATCGACCAAATCGAAGGAGTCCGGGATACCGTACTCTCGCGTTCCGAACGCCTGCAAATGGCAGCGAAACAGCGCATTAAAGAAGTTAAGGCAAAAGCGAAACAGCAAGCAGAAGATGCGCGGGAAGCTGCCGCCACTGCTGCGTGGTGGCTGTTCGGTACTGCATTAACTTCTGTAGTTGTTTCAGCTTTGGCGGGAGCGATCGCAGTAGGCGGTATTTCCGGTTTGTTTGGCTAAAGTTTTAACGAGTTTCCATAGCAGTTCTCCTGATTTTAGACCGACTTTTAGTCGGTCTATTTTCTTTGTTTTAGGACTTACGCAAAAATAAGTTTGATACGCTACTTATACTGGTAAGGTGCGCAGTGCGCACCCTACAAAATAATAAAAGTAAGGTGCGCAGTGCGCACCCTACAAACTAATAAAGTTAGCAAGGTTCGCAGTGCAAGCCCTACAAATAGAGCTTCTGCGTAAGTCCTGATTACCTAATTAATCTGAATGAATTTTTGTAAAACATTTGTGGAAATTTACCCGATCGACTATACTGTAACATTAACTATTCGGTTCTAATGGGGAGCAGCCATTAGAGGAAACGGGGAAAGTTCGGTGCAAGTCCGGCGCTGTCCCGCAACTGTAAAGAGGTTCGTAGTAAGGACTTCAGTCCTGATTCGTTCGTAGTAAGGACTTCAGTCCTTAAAAGTTTGTAGTAAGGACTTCAGTCCTTGACCTCTTAAGTCAGAATGCCCGCCGATATGTTAGTTCACAAAGTCTCATCTGCGAGGTACAGAATGAAGGCACAAAATCGGAAATTTGTCAGCCTGGGATTGATGGCTGGCTTAAGTTTTTATCTTGTTTTGGGTTCGGCAACACCCGCTGCAGCTATGCACATTTCGGAAGGTTTTTTACCCGTGCAGTGGGCAGTATTTTGGTGGATTGTAGCGCTACCTTTTTTTGTATTTGGGTTGCGATCGATCGCTAGCATTACCAAAGAACACCCGGAACTTAAACTGTTGTTAGCTTTAGCAGGTGCGTTTGCTTTTGTACTTTCTGCTTTAAAAATCCCCTCAGTAACAGGAAGTTGTTCTCACCCTACTGGTACGGGTTTGGGTGCAATTTTGTTCGGCCCTTCAGTGATGGCGGTACTCGGCGCTTTAGTGTTGCTTTTTCAAGCAATTTTGCTGGCTCACGGCGGGCTGACTACATTGGGAGCTAATATGTTTTCAATGGCGATCGTCGGGCCGTTTGCTGCGTATTTTATCTATCAATTACTGATGCGAAGTGGCAAGCAGCGGGCGGCAATTTTTTGTGCGGCGGCAATCGCAAATGTGCTGACTTACATAACGACTTCGATGCAATTAGCCTTAGCTTTTCCTGCCGCTAGTGGCGGTTTTATGGCTTCGTTTCTCAAGTTTGCCGGCATTTTTGCAATAACTCAAGTTCCTCTAGCTATCACTGAGGGATTGCTGACTGTATTGATTTGGAATTGGCTGCATTCTTACGGGCGACAAGAATTAGAAACTTTGAAATTATTAAAACAGGAGTCCTAAGCAATGAGTCAAAAAAATACAACATATCGGCAAGCTACTGCACGACAAAATTGGCTGTTGGTAATTGCGGTTATTTTCCTAGCTATTATTCCTCTAGTTTTTGTGCGAGGTGAATACGGCGGATCGGATGGAGAAGCGCAGGAAGCAATTACTGAAATTAAACCGGATTATCAACCTTGGTTAAATCACTTTTTTGAGCCAGCTAGTGGCGAAATTGAAAGTTTATTATTTGCGTCTCAGGCGGCATTGGGGGCTGGCGTAATTGGCTACGTTATTGGTTTGTACAAAGGGCGATCGCAGCAACAAAAATCTGATGGTGAATCGTCGGAATAAACGGCGAATCAACGGCGAAAAAATGGCGGATCGACGGCGAATATAATTCGCTCCTACACGTACAAAGTCCGCGCAGGCGGACTGGAATATTTTGGCATGAACCATCAGATTGACAGTCTGGCTTATACGAATCGCTTGCGCGGGTTGCCGCCAATTCATAAATTATTATTTGCGATCGCCCTGTTAATTCTCTCTCTAATTTCCCATTCGATCGTCCAAATTGCGATCGCCCTGTGGTTGACAGTTTGGATCGTGGTTTATGCAGGCATTCCGGCAAAACTTTACCTGCGGTTGCTATCCTTGCCGCTGCTGTTTTTACTAACAAGTTTGCCTGCTTTTCTTATTGCTGGAATTGGGGGCGATCGCATCCATCAAATTCAGTGGGATGTTTGGCAAAATTGGGGAATTAGTATCGGCAATTTTTATCTGTATGCGAGTCGCACTGGAATTCATCAAGCGAGTCTGTTGTTTCCCCGAACATTGGCATCAACAAGCTGTATGTATTTCATCCTGCTGACAGTGCCATTTACAGAAATTTTGCAAATTCTCAGGCAATGCCGTTGTCCGGCTTTGCTAGTAGAACTTTTGCTGTTAATGTATCGATTTATTTTTAGTTTATTGGCTATTGCCGATGAACTTTGGGTAGCGCAAAACTCGCGCTGCGGCTACCGCACTTGGAAATTGGGAATGCGCAGTTTGAGCATTTTAATCGGGCAATTGTTGCAGCGAACTTTGGAAAATTACCGTCAAGTTTCACTGAGTTTAGCGTCGCGCGGCTTTAATGGGGAATTGCGCGTGTGGAATTCTTGCCCTTACAAACCTTCGCGAAGATATACATTAGAAGCAGTGTTTGGCTGCACGGTGTTAATCATTTTAAGTGCAGTATTTTATTATTGACGTTCAAAGAGATACACATTGCAATCTCGATCGCTAGGTTTTGTTTGAGTGCCAACACCCTCCAAGAAACCGGGTTTTTTTGATTTTTTTTACAGCGAAGTATTGTCGCAAAAATCCGGTTTCTGGGCAGCGGTATTATCCAACCAAGCGGGTTTTTCTGAATTTGTTGGTTGCAGCCAAGTATTATAGTAAAAACCCGGTTTCTGACTCCCCGAAAGTAAGTTTTAATTATTGATAATTTTCGTGTTTAGGAATTTGGTTGCTTTTTTAAACGCTATCGATAATGTCTCGAATTTGATTAGCTGGGATATCATCTTGGTCTGATTTGGAGTAGATAACGACAAGTAAGATGTAGGTATCGCCCCTGAGTTGATAGATAACTCGGTAGCCGCCACTTTTTCCCTTTTGGATGTCACTGTTTTTCAGTCTGACTTTGAATACGGTATAGCCAGTACCAGGGATTTGGTCGCCGATAAAGTGGCCAGACTGGAGTTCATTAAGTAGCGGTTGTAAGTCGGTGCGGATGCTGCGATAGCGTTTAATGAGGGTGCGAAGTCGTGTTTTGAACTCATCGGAAAAGACAAGCTGGATTTGAGGTGTCTCGTTAGTCATCAATGCCATCCCACAGTTCGGAAATAGGGTGTAATTTGCCTTCTTTAATTTGCTGTAGGGATGTACGGAGGCTGGCTAGGACGAGTTCGGCGGGTTCGTCATCGGGATCTGCGGGCGGGGTGACGATATGGCGACTGATTAATAGTTGGTAGAAGTCGTCCACAGACATTGCAGCGAGTTGAGCAGCTCGATCGAGACGGAGGTTGTGTTGCTGATAAAGTACGATCGCGAGTTCGATCCGCACATCGGCTTCAGTCAGGGGGAGATTGTCGGGAAGGTCGATCGTAATTTGCATGATTTAAGGTTTAATTTCAGAGATATAAGACGATCGAACTTATAGTTACATAAAAACACATGAATTTACCAAAGGCGATCGCACTTACTTGTTCTACGATTTTAGCATTATTGGGAAATGCACTGTCTGCGATCGCGGCAGAAACGCAACCCGCAAACAAAACATTTGCGGATTGGTGTCGCGAAAAATCTGCTTTAAGTCCTGAAACTAGACATACTGTTGAAGTGCTGTTGCAGAAAGTAAGGACCACCGACTGTAAACCACTAGAATCCTTGACTAACTTGAGTCTACTATCTCTTAACAACAATCAAATCAGCACTGCCGTGTCCCTACCTGCAATATCTGGAATACCTCACGCTTTCGGAAAAATGCTGTATATATCAAAGTTTTTTGGATGCAACCATTATTCCAAATGTAATTTTTCTGAGGTTGCCTCTGATTTTTATGACATTAATTAATGAATTATATGAATTGACTTTTACTGCTGTTTTGATTATGTTTACAGTATGCGATCGCGATCGTTAAGCGCGATCGACTTCACCTGCAATCCTGCACTATGTATGTCTCAATATATGACTAAAAGAAACAAGACACCACCATTTTTGTTAATGGTTGCCATTGGATTACTTGGGTTTGCCGCGTTTAAATTTTTGACGGGTTTATTCGCACCTAAAAGTTTAGAATCGCCTGCACCGCCAGCGATCGCCCCTCGCATCAGTTTAGGAAGTCGGATCTTAGTGACATCCCAAACTACACCAGAAAAACAAGCAGGCGTTCAAGCTTTTGCTAAGGGAGATTATCAAACTGCGAGCCAAAAATTTCAAGCTTCATTGCAACGAAATCGCAACGATCCTGAAGCCATGATTTATTTAAATAATGCAACGGCTAATGCAAATCGTGCTGCTTCTTTAAAAATTGCCGTCAGCGTTCCTATTGGTAGCAACCCCAATGTCGCCCAAGAACTTCTCCGAGGAGTCGCTCACGCTCAAGATGAAATTAATCTAAGAGGTGGGATTAATCGCAGGCTACTGCAAGTACAAATTGTCAGCGATGATAACGATCCAAATATTGTTAAAGAAGTTGCAACAATTTTGGCAAAAGATTCGAGCGTACTAGCAGTAATCGGGCATAATGCTAGCAACGCATCTCTCGCAGCAGCTCCGATTTATCAGCAAGAAAAGTTGGTAATGGTGTCCCCTACTAGCTTTGCTAATGATTTATCAGGATTCGGCAGCTACATCTTTCGGACTGTTCCTAATATTAGCGTCATGGCTGCTCCTTTAGCAGAATATGTAGTGAAAACAGCAGGCAAAACAGATATTGCTATTTGTTTTGACTCCCAAGCACCGGATAACTTATCATTTAAAAATGAATTTGTGGCAGCTTTGCCTGCTGCTGGAGGTAAGTTTGTTCCGAGTGATTGTGACTTTGCAGCCCCTAATTTTAATGCCGAAAGTGCGATCGCCGATGCAACTAACAAAGGCGCAAAAGCATTGATGTTAGCACCCCATATCGATCGCATCGATCGCGCGATTTATACAGCTAGCATCAATCGGGGTAAATTGCCACTCTACGGCAGCACGACAATGTACACCTTTCAAACTTTAAAAAATGGGCAAAAGAGCGTTGAAGGGATGATTTTACCCGTTCCCTGGCATTCTGAAACTAATCCCGGTAGCAATTTTCCGATCGATGCCCGCCGGCGTTGGAAAGGAGTAGTAAATTGGCGCACCGCAATGAGTTTTGATGCAACTCAAGCTGTTATTGCCGGTTTGAAGCAAAACAATACGCGGGAAGGGTTGCAACAAGCACTCAGCAATCCGAATTTTGCGGCATTAGGAGCGAGCGAAGATATTAGGTTTTTGCCAACGGGCGATCGGGCTGGTAAACCGATTTTAGTGCAGGTTAAATCGGCAGGAAATACTAGCTATAATTTTGTGCCTTTGCCATAAGTTTGTGAAGTTAGATACCTCCGCTATGACTCGGCGGTTGAAACCGCTTTGGGGGTGCAAAATCGAATATGCTACGCTCGTTATTCGATTTTCACCCCCAACTACACGAACAAAGTCGGCCTGCGCCGACTAAAAGATAAAAGCGTCTATTAAAGCAGCTCAGAAGTCGCGATTTGTAAGTGCTATAAACGGAATATTATACCTTTACACCAGACGATCGTGACTTTACCTTGGTTTCCCCGACACCCTTTATTTAAATGCCGCCTGATTTTGCTGATTCACCTGATTGTTCTTGTGCCAATCGGTTACATTGTCCGATTTTCTACGGGATTAGGTGCGGCATGGATTCATGATGCGTTAGGTGCTGTTGCCTACGAAGTATTTTGGATTGTCTTCGTGTTATTTCTCGTTCCCACAGCATCGCTATTTTGGACGGCAGCAGGTGTATGTTTGGCAACTTGCGCGATCGAAGTTCTGCAACTTTGGCAGCCGCCTTGGCTGCAAGCCATTCGGGCGACATTACCCGGACGGTTGGTATTAGGCAACTCGTTTACTTGGACGGATTTTCCAGTTTATTTTATCGGCTGTTTTATTGGATGGGTTTGGATGCGATCGCTCTACCAACTCTTGCCATTTAAAGTAATATCGCGTTCTGAAAGTCGCCGAGTTTAATTTGGAAGTGCGATCGCCATCGGTCGCGATCGAGAGATACACCAGCGAAGTATTTTTCGTGAGGTCGGGCGGTTTTATTTAACCTATTTGCGACCCGAAAAGCTGTTGGCGAACCCGCCGTCACGGATGCAAAAATTTACAGTTTGTTTTCGGTAAAACACCAAACCCTACCTGTAGCTATGGGACAAGGAGGAATCAATTACAGTATGCTCGATCGCATCGACCAGCAATTGACTCAATGGCAGCAACATCTCGATCTTGTCAGTCAGAATTTGCTCGATTTATACGATCTTTCAACTTATCAACGTTTAGTCGGTAATGCTGGATTTCCTAAAACTCCACTTAACGGTACGACTCAACAGCAGGTATTGCCCGCCCTGGCTGCGTTGACTGACGTATTTCGAGACTTCGATTTATTGAAGCAAACCATCGAACAAGCACTCGATTTGCGCCAGCAATTGCCGCGTTGGTTGGGGACTGAAGATCGACTCCAGGAAATCGATCGCCTCCTCAACAGTCCGTCAATTCTATTACCTAGCACAGAAATTCCCCTGGCCCAGCGCAACTTACTCAGCGCGACGCAAACTTGCGATCGCCGCACGCCGAGTCAACTGCTAGCAGCGATGGTTCAAGCCTTCGATCGGGCCCGGGATGTCGTATTGGCAGTGGATGCAGCTTGGTGCCAGTGGGAACCCAACCTGCTGCAATGGGGCGCGCAACTGCGATCGATCCAACAGCAGGCGATCGCGATCGGTGTCTCCATTCCCGAACTTCCCCGCCTGGAAGCAGAATTCCAGCAAATGCAGCAACAGATCGAGTCAGATCCGCTGGGGGTAAGTGCGATCGGTACAAATTGGTTGCAGGCGATCGCGAATGTCAAAACCCGCCTGGAACAAGCTGCCGCGGTACAAAAGCAATTGCGCGATCGATTGCAGCGCGCGATCGAACTCCTCGCCGATCTCAAACAGCTTCAAACTCAAGCCATAGCGACTGTTGCAGAGTTTCACGCCAAAATTCTCGAACCCACCGCAGTATTGCCGGTGTTGAGTGAGGATACGATCGCAGTCTTAGCGCAATGGTTGGAAAGATTGCAAACCAAAGCAACACAAAGTGAGTCGAATGCCTCAATCTTGAATGCAGTTGCAACAGGTTTGGGAAATTGGGAAAAACAAACCAAAAGTGCGATCGCGAGTCTTGAAAGGGCGATCGACACCAGTCAATATCACCTGCAACTCCGCCAAGAATTGCGCGGGCGATTGGATGCCCTGACAGCCAAAGCCCTAGCTAAAGGAAAAGCTGAAGATCGCGAACTTTCAGAGTTAGCAACTCGTGCCAAACAATTGCTTTACAGTCGCCCTACTCCTATGGATCGAGCCTTGGAGTTAGTCACCGCTTACGAACGTCGATTGAATGAGCGAAGATATTAGGTGGGAGGCGTTAGGTGATTTGTTTGGGTCCCGTTATTTGTTTGTTCATGCTAGATTATTTCCAATACTTAATTTAATACAATCGCAATCTAGCATACTCATCCTTAATTTTTAACCCCTTCTTTCTTCTTCCTTCTTCCTTCTTCCCTCTTTGCTGTTGCCTGTTGCCTATTCCCTCTTCCTTCTTCCTTCTTCTTAACACCATGAAATTTATTAACCCCAAAACAGACTATGCCTTTAAAAAAATCTTTGGTTCCGATGAAAGCCAAGATATTTTAATGAGTTTCCTGAATGCAATTATCTATCAAGGTGAGAGAGTCATAGTTTCCTTGGAAATTATCGACCCCTATGCCCCTGGGAGAATTTCGGGATTAAAAACCACTTATTTTGATGTGAAAGCTATCTTGAATAATGGGGAAAATGTCTTGATTGAGATGCAAGCATTTAATGTGCCTGCTTTTGGAAAAAGGGTTCTTTACAACACAGCGAAAATGTATGTAAATCAACTAAAGCTAGGGGAAGTTTATCCAGGATTGAGAGCTGCGATCGGTGTAGCAGTGACAGATTTTATCATGTTCAATGAACACAATAAAGTGATTTCACAATTTACACTTAAGGAAGATGAGTTACTGCTGAATTATCAGCACAGTCCGTTAAAATTAGTGTTTGTGGAGTTGCCAAAATTTAATAAAGCTTTAGAAGACTTGACAAATATTACGGATAAATGGCTGTATTTTTTACGAAAAGCACCGGATTTAGAGGTAATCCCAGCATCTATGTCCATTGTACCGGAAATTGAGAAGGCTTTTACGATCGCCGATCGGGTAAATCTCAGTTTAGAAGAAATAGATGATTTGGAAAAGCGGGAACAGTTTGAACGAGAACGAATAGGTGCGATCGAGTTGAGTAAGGCTGAAGGGCTGGCTGAAGGGTTGACTCAAGGGCGAACTGAAGGGTTGACTCAAGGGTTGACTCAAGGGTTGACTCAAGGGCGAAATGAAGGTATACAAATTGGCGAACAAAGAGGTCAAATAAACCTCATTAAACGCCAATTGCAACGGCAATTAGGGGAATTAAGTCAAGAAATAGAAGAGAGTTTGTTACGACTATCTTCAGAACAATTATCAGCATTAGCTGAGGCTATTTTCGATTTCTCTAGTTTAGCTGATTTATCCAGTTGGTTGGAAATTAATTGCCCGAATTGAATGTGACTTAGGAATGCAGGTAAAAAGCATCGATCGAGTTGATGCTTAAACCCAAGACTTTAAAACTAACACCTAATTTATGAATCGCTGTAATCGAAATAATTGCACTGGCACCATTGAAGATGGTTATTGTGATGTCTGCGGACTCGCCTCCCTCAATTCCGTCGGCCGCAATCAACCCCTCGGTACGCCTTTGAGTGCGGCCTTGAGTGCAAGCGTCACCGATCGCAACTCTAGCAGCGTTACCGGCACCGGATCGTCTCCGCTGACGAATCGATCGCGCGGATCGCGTCGCACCGGATCGGTGTCCTCTCGCAGTACCCGCAAGCAACTGGGCGCGGGATTGGTGTCAGTGCCGGAATTGCCGTCCCAGGAACCGGAAAAAGCCCTGATGGCGGAGGCAAAAGTTCCCGATAACAAGCGTTTTTGCGGCAATTGCAATCATGCCTTGCGGCGCGAGAAAGGCTTTTGCAGCAAGTGCGGGCAGAAGTTTTCGTTTATTCCTACCTTGCAGGCGGGGGATGTCGTCGCGGGACAGTACGAAGTCAAAGGTGCGATCGCCTACGGGGGATTGGGTTGGATTTATCTTGCGTTCGATCGCGTCCTTTCTCGCTATGCGGTTTTGAAAGGGCTGTTGAATACCGAAGATGCCGCCAGCGCTGCGGTAGCCGTCGCAGAACGCCAATTTTTGGCAGCAGTGAAGCACCCAAATCTCGTCGGAATTTACAACTTCGTCCAGCACAAAACCGAAGGGTTCATCGTGATGGAATACGTGGGCGGCAGCACCCTTAAGGAAATTCGCAAACAGCGCGGGCCTTTGCCCGTTGCTGAGGCGATCGCCTACATTCACCGCATTCTCAACGCCTTTGGCTACTTGCATCAAGCGGGTTTAGTCTATTGCGACTTCAAACCCGACAACATCATGCTGGAACACAACGATGTCAAATTGATTGACATGGGCGGCGTGCGGCGGATTGACGATCTCGATGGCGATATTTACGGGACGATCGGCTATACTGCGCCGGAAGCAGGCGAAGGGCCGACAGCTACGTCCGATCTTTTTACTGTGGGGCGCACGCTGGCGGTGTTAATTGCCCAAATTCCCGGCATGACTCAGGAATACCGCTACCGCCTGCCGGATGCTAAGGAAGTACCGATTTTTGTCCGGCACGAATCGCTGTATCGTTTTTTACTCAAAGCAACCGCCGAACATCCAGACGATCGCTTCCAATCGGCTGATGAAATGGCGGATCAGTTACTCGGCGTCTTGCGGGAAGTGGTAGCAACGGACACCGGACAGCCCCGTCCGGCAGCCAGTACCTTGTTTGGAGGCGATATGCTGGCGATCGCGGCGGGTAGCGATTTGGATTCCTTGAAAGTAGACTACCGCCATTTGCCCGCACCCACCCTCGACTCGAAAGATCCGGCGTTTAATTCGCTGTTGAATGCTACCGCGATCGCTGATGCCAAAAAACGCTGTGCTGCGATCGAACTAATTCTGGAAAAGCAACCTAAATCGGCCGAAGCTTTGGTGCGGTTGGCGGAGGCGTTAATTGAATTGCAGCAGTTTCAAAAAGCAGAATCCGTCCTCTCGGAATTGGAGGCAAACGATCCGTGGGATTGGCGAGTACCGTGGTATCAAGGGCGATCGTACTTGGCGCAAAAAAAGGGAAATCAAGCCAAACAAGCCTTCGATCGCGTGTATTTCGATTTACCGGGCGAACTCGCCCCCAAATTGGCCCTAGGATTGGCTGCGGAACAAACCAAGGATTACGCGCTAGCAATTCAAATGTACTCACTGGTGTTAGCCACCGATCCGGGTTACGTGACAGCCGCCTTCGGCTTAGCCCGCTGTCGCAAAGCCCTCAACGATCGCGCCGCCGCCGTCGCTGCTTTGGAACAAGTACCGCGAACCTCCAGCCTGTTTGAGCGATCGCGTGTAGAAGCAACAAGAATTTTAGTCGATCGCGATCGTACCGCACCCGGTATCGCAGAACTGCAAAAAGCCTCTGCTACCGTTGAAACGCTTGGCTTGGAAGGGTTCGATCGGCATCGCTTAACCCAGAAAGTTCTGGAAACAGCCCTCGATCTCGTGATGTCTAAATCATTAACTCCGCGATCGGATCTGGCAATTCTCGGACAGCCTTTACAAGAGGTCAAATTGAGAGAAGGCTTGGAACAAGTGTTGCGATCGATGGCACATTTAGCGACTGGAGATGAAAAGATTCGTCTCGTAGATGAGGCAAATAAAGTTCGTCCCAAAACGATGTTTTAGGAGGTGTTAGGGATTAGAGCATTAGTGTCAACAATCGTTTTAAACCCCTGATAAATATCGCTTTTACCTGAGTCTCGATCCCCCTAAATCCACCTTAAGAAGGGGGACTTTGAGAGAGTTAAATTCTCCTAAATCCCTTTTAAGAAGAGGGACTTCAAGAAGTTTCCGGTCCCCCCCTTCTTAAGGGGGGCTAGGGGGGATCTAGGCCTCGTCATCAAACAGCAAATCGATCGTAAGTTTGAGCATAAATTGACATCAATAAATACCTAACACCTAACACCTAACACCTAACACCCAATACCTATGAATACCTGTCCCTCTTGCGATACCCCTGTTTTACCAGACGATCGATTCTGTGAAGCTTGCGGAACTGCGTTAACTAATCATTTAACTAATCATTCCCCACCATCAGTTCGATCGATTTGTGCCAAATGCGGGGCTGACGAAATCGATTCCGCCGGATATTGCATTCAGTGCGGGTTTCGCAATCTCGATCGAGGTAGTAACGAACGGATAGAAATAGCCCGATCGCCCGTTCTTGCAGGCGTCAGCGATCCGGGAGTTCGCTACAGTTACAACCAAGATTTTGTAGCTTTACAAACTCTAGATACAACTCAAATTTTAGTTGTTTGCGATGGAGTTTCCAGTTCCCACGCCCCCGATCGAGCTTCGCAAATTGTCGCGGAAACGATCGTGCAGCAAATTACCGAACAGCTTCAATATGCTTCACCAGAAACGGCGATTCGAGTTGCCGTAAAAGCCGCATTTAGAGCTGTATCTAAACTGCCCTATCCTGAAGATACCGAACCTCCATCGACCACATTTGTAGGGGCGATCGTCCGAGGAAAAACCGCTACGATCGCTTGGTTGGGAGATAGTCGAGCCTATTGGATTTCTCCCCAAAAAGGACAGCAATTAACCCAAGACCATTCTTGGCTGAATGAGGTATTAACGCTGGGCAAAATGAGCGAAGCAGAGGCAAAATCTACTGGCAATGCTCATGCAATTACGCGCTGGGTGGGCAAAGATGCTTGCGATGATGCGGAGCCAGAAATTATCGAGTTTGAAATGCCCGATCGCGGATATTTACTGTTATGCAGCGATGGATTGTGGAACTATGCAGAAACCGCAGAACAATTGATAGATTTAATGCAGCCGATCGAAACAAAAGATGCAATGGATATTTCTTTAAAACTTGTCGATTACGCTCGATCGCGCGGCGGTCACGATAATATCACCGTTGCATTATTACGATTTGACAATTGACAATTGACAATTGACAGTTGACACGTTGCCCGCTCGCTTGTCGAAGGGTTGACAGTAACAAATTATCCATTACCAATTATCAATTACCAATTACCAACTACCCATTACCTATTACCTATTACAATGACTACTCAATTCAACGCCGAAGTTTTTCAAAATCAATATTTGCCTCAAGGTGTTCGCGAAGTTCATGCCATCATGACAGTAACAGCATCGGGAGATGGCCTAGCAACTGCGGTCAAGCCTGCGAGCGATCGAATGTTTGGCATTATTTGCGATATATCGGGTTCGATGCAAGATCGCAAAATTCATGCAGCTAAAGCTGCGATGATTAAATTGGTGCAAATACTGCCGCAAGATGCCTACTTTTTTATTGTTGCCGGCAATCACCAGGGACATTTACTATGTCCAGCAGTCCAAGGACTGCCTGAAAACAAACAAAAAGCGATCGGGAAAGTGCGATCGCTCAATGCTAATGGCGGTACGGTAATTTCATCTTGGTTGACTCTTGCAAAAGAGCAATTTTCCCGGATGCCTCAAGGAATTAAACAGGCTTTGTTGCTTACCGACGGACAAAACGATCCTAGCGACGAACATCACTTGAAAGCAGTTTTGCAAAGCTGTGAAGGACAATTTCAATGCGATTGTCGCGGGGTGGGAACCGATTGGCAAGTATCGCAACTCCAACAGATTGCGGCGAAGTTATTGGGGACGACAGATATTATTCCCGATGCTTCGATGTTGGAAGCTGATTTTCAAGCCATTCTCGATCGGGCAATGAGCAAACAAGTCAGTAATGTCGCAATTCGGTTGTGGACGCCACAGGGTGCAAAGGTGCAATTTTGCAAGCAGGTAAGCCCGGAAATTGTCGATTTGAGCGATCGATCTACTTCTGTAAAACCTCAAATTATGGACTATCCTACAGGGGCTTGGGGAAGGGAAGAATCGCGGGATTATCACTTTTGCATTCAAGTTAATCCGGGTAATGTTGGCGATGAAATGTTGGCGGGACGTGCCAGTTTAATTTCAACTATTGAAGGAGTTGAAACGAAAATTGCTGAAGCCCGGATTTTAGCAACTTGGACGGATGATGAAGCGCGATCGGCCAAGATCGATCGTCGTGTCGCTCACTATACCGGACAAGCGGAATTAGCGCAATCGATTCAAGAAGGTTTAGAAGCGCGTGCCTGTGGCAATGAAGAAAAGGCAACAGCAAAATTAGGTCGTGCCGTTCAATTAGCTCATGAATCCGGCAACGAAGCAACCGCAAAATTACTCCGCACTGTTGTAGATATTGATGATGCGCCGACGGGAACAGTACGGCTGAAACGATCGGTAGCAAAAGCAGATGAAATGATGCTAGAAACGCGATCGACTAAAACCACTCGCATTCGGAAGTCGTAAAACGTAATTATGTTAATCGTTTCCGGTTGGATCTGAATGATTTAACCACAGAGAACACAGAGGACACAGAGGGAGAGAATGGAGAGATGAATAATTCCGATACCGACGGATTTGATATGACCCTACCCTTAATTTTCTCTCCCTTTCTCTGTACCCTCTGCGCCCTCTGCGGTTAATTATAAATCGGGTATTTAACGCAAACTTATAAAACTTCCTACCTAACATCTAACACATCAAAATGAGCGCCCAATTAACTTATCTTTGCCCCAAAGGACACGACTCCACCGAATCCGATTTTTGCTCGGAATGCGGCGCAAAAATTAATGGAGTATCCCCAATTCCCGATCGCCCTGCCGATGCTTTATTACCCAATAATCAACAGATTTGTCCCGATTGTGCTACCCCCCACGATGACAGCGAAGGGCCTTTTTGTGAAATCTGCGGCTACAACTTTGTCACGGGCAAATCAGGAGAATTGCCGATCGCGCCTGCACCCAAACCTGCACCATTGGCAACTTCTTCTCCACCAACTCAATGGGAATTGCAAATCTCGATCGATCCTTCATTGCGACTTCCTGAAAGTCCCGATCCGCCGGATCTTCCACCGCAAACGATCGTCCTGGAAAAACCGACAACTTTGATGGGACGCACCAGTCAAGCCCGCGCGATTTACCCCGATATTTCCCTCGATTTTGATGATGCAATTTCTCACCGTCACGCCATTTTCTCGCTGCAACCAGATGGTTCTTTGATACTGCGAGATATTGGTTCTTCTAACGGCACTATCCTCAACGGTGCGGAACTTAAACCCATGACAGATGTTCCTCTTAAATCCGGCGATTCGATCGTCCTCGGACATTGGACTCGGATTGCGATCGTTGACTAGATTTTAGGCTGATTTTCTTCAGCCTAACAACTAACAACTAATATCAAATCCGGTAGCATCGTCCTGTATTCCTCTATTCTCTCTCTCTGTGTCCTCTGTGTTCTCTGCGGTTAAATCAATCCGATCTAACCGGAAACGATATAACAACTAACAACTAAAATATGACTACTTCAACTTCTTCGATCTCCAAATCGATCGCAACCCTAAAAACTCCGCAAATTCTCAAACTCGGTTTGCACGGTACTTGGGTAATGAGCATATTGCTAATGGTGCTATCGATCGGGGGCGTGCAAGCCCAACGTCAAGCCGTACAGACGATCGGTAAAGATGCTGCCCCTAGTATTATTAATGCCCAACGCATTAAAGATAGTTTGGCCGATCTCGATGCCAATGCCGCCAATGAATTGATTGCTAAACCGGGGCAAAATCCAGCAGCAGTTAAAACCTATGGCGAGCGCCAGAAAAAGCTGGCGATGTTAATAGTGAATGTAGCAGAAAATATCACCTATGGAGATGCGGAACGCCAGCCGATCGAACAACTGCAAGTAGAATTGGGTAATTATATGATGCTGGTGCAACAAGCCCGCGATTATCACCAACAAGGAAATACGAATTCGATGCTGACAGCGTATCGATCGTCAGCGGAAAAAATCGATAAAATCCTGTTACCGACGGCGGACGAACTTGATGAAGTCAACTGGCGGGAATTGGAACGGATTTACGCTCAACAGCAAAACATTCGCCAGGGTTCGATCGGGCTAATTCTGCTTTCTGGGGCGGGTTTAGTTGGAGTGTTGGTAGCACTGCAATTGTTTTTAAATACGCGAATGCGCCGCACTCTCAACCCTTTTTTGCTGTTAGCAACGATTTTAGCAGTTGGTTCGGTATTGGATACTACGCGCGTTTTTCTATCGACAGGACACCATCTCAAAGTTGCTAAAGAAGATGCTTTTACATCGCTTCACGCCTTGCGCCAAGGACGGGCGATCGCCTATAGTGCTAATGCGTCAGAAAGTCGATATCTTCTGGACAAAGCGTTTGCTTCTTCCCACGAACAAGCCTTTTTTAGACACGTCGATCGAATTGCTAAATTGCCTGCTGGCATGACTTACGATCGCTTGTTAGCTGAGGTTCGATCGGGTCAATTACCGACAGGATTTTCGGGATTTATGGCGGATGAATTGCAGAATATTACCTTCCGAGGCGAACGAGAATCTGCGGTAAAAACGCTCGATGCGTTTGCTCGTTATTTGGCGATCGACGCTCAAATTCGCCAACTCGAAACCAGCGGACAGCATCAAGCTGCTGTTGCATTATGTATCGGTACGAATTCCGGTCAATCTAATTGGGCGTTTGAGGAATTTAAAAAAGCTCACACTGAAACGACGGACATTAACAAAGCGGAATTCGATCGGGCGATCGATGCTAGTTTTAATACCCTCAATGGGTTTGAATTTAAAATGCCCGTTTTGATGGGGGCGATCGCTCTTTTCACCTTACTAGGTTTGCGTCCTCGAATGCGAGAATATTTGCTGTAATTATGAGGTAGTAGCGGAGAGGTTCGGTAAGAAATTTACCAATTACCAATTACTAATTACCAACCGCCCGCTCGATACCTCGTGTTATACCAGAAATGCTGTAGTTATAGCTGTTAACTGCTAACTGTTGACTGTTAACTATTGAGAGTTGACTGTTGACTTCTGCTAGATATTTTACGGTGATTTTTCACGGATTCCGTCCAGAGTTATTTGCACTTGCTGCAATTGTTCTTGAAGTTTTTGCAACTTATCTTCCAAATTAGTCTCTGTTTGTTGGAGTACGGCAATTGTTGCTGTTTTTTCATTGGCGATTTGTTCTTGATGTGCTTCTTCCAAGCTAGTAATCATTACCCCAACCAGCAAATTAATTACTATCATGGCTCCCAACATGATAAAACTCACAAAAAATACAGGACTCAAAGGAGCAGTAGTAGGATTCTTGCACAAATCTGCTAAAGCGCCATCATATCCAACGCGATCGCATCCGTACACTTGAATATCCATTAAATCCGACCACCCTTCGAGAGTCACCATTTGAAATAGAGACAGCATCGAAGCAGCTAAAGAGCCAAAATGTATGGGATCGTTTTTGCCAAACATAAATGTTCCAGCGACGCCATAGATGTAAAATAATAACAACATCAGCATCGCAACATAACCCATTGAAGGCAAGCTTTTGAGCAGTGCGGAAACTAAAATCTGCAATTTCGGGAAAGCGTGGACTAACTTCAGGACTCTTAGCAGTCGCACCATCCGAATTGCTAAGACGTAATTGCTATCGAACGGCAAAAAGCAAGCTACGACGATCGCGAAATCCAAGATATTCCAACCATCTAAAAAATAGCGCCAAGGTTTTGGCCATTGGGCTAAGAGTTTGAGAATTAACTCTCCGACAAAAATCCAGATTACTATTCGATCGAGAACGTACATCAGCCCTGCATACTTCTGGGAAATTTCAGGGATAGTATCCAGACCTACCAAAATGCCAGCGATAATTATCGTTGCTATAATAAATATCTGAAAGGCATTAGAATTTACAGTTCTTTCGATCCGATCGATCGTTAAAAATTCTCCTGGCATTGGACAATAGTTATTGAGTTTTTTACGCGAATCTCAAAAGCTTATGTTATTTTGACTGCGATCG
The DNA here is from genome assembly GCA_051652045.1 of Microcoleus sp. GTDB lineage: Bacteria > Cyanobacteriota > Cyanobacteriia > Cyanobacteriales > Microcoleaceae > Microcoleus. Next base: position 18,325 of record JBOFTL010000739.1, read on the forward strand.
GCAACTTGAAATTTTACTTGTTGGCAATTTCGCAACTTCCGCCTTCAGCGCTAACCTTATCCGATCGTTCTCGAAAATCAGCAACTTTTCCCGTCTCGATCGCTGCAAAGCGCTCAATAGAGGATTTTTCCGTCAGATAACCCTGACACACCTATCACAGATTATCTGCAATATTTAACTTTTATTGTTAAGATTTATTACCATCAGGGTGTCTCCCTTGAGGTGTCAGACCACCAATCTCAAAATTTAACCAGAATGCTAAAGCAATCAATGTTCCGACACAAACAGTAATTCCTGGAACTGTCATAAGCAATTACACTCAGAATATACTAATAAAGCAGCTCATAAATATAGGAAAAGAAACAAGCGATCGCTACTATAGCGCTAATAGCAATACCAACTCTCGACAATCAAAATTTAGTGGCAATGACTGGAAAAGCACCAAATCAACGACCGATTTTGTCTCTGGGAATCTCACCGCTGTTGGTAGCCGGAGAGTTTGCCGCTGCGATCGCGATTTTAGTTTCAGTGGCAATAATTATACGTTTTTGGGCCGTGTTGCCCGATCGAATTCCGATTCATTTTGGGTTTTCGGGACAGCCGGATAATTGGGGCGACAAGCTGACAATCTGGATAATGCCTGCGGTGGCTGCAATTATGTTTGTAGTTTTGGCTGCAGTAAGCCGCTACCCGCATACTTTTAATTATCCCGTACCAATTAATTCTGAAAATGCGCGCAAGCAGTATCTGTTAGCGCGAGGGCTGTTAGTTGCTTTGAAAGCCGAGATGTGCTGGCTGTTTGCATTCGTAGTCAGACAGCAAATTCTTGTTGCTTTGGGTAACGCTCAAACTTTTAGTGTGGAGTTGGTTTGGGGGTCGATATTTTTGATTGTGGGAACTGTCGGTTTGTATTTGCTCAGAGCTTATTTAAACCGTTAAATTTTAGGAATTTCTGACTTGTTGCTGGTGAATCAACCCATCAGATATGTTTGCTCTTGGTTCATCGGCAATACGCGCAGTCGCTGATTTTTTAAATCCGGTTCTAATCCCAGTTCTTCCAGGGGAATGACGCCTAGCAAAACAGCAGCAACTCCTTCGGGTAACTCCAAACAATCA
>JBOFTL010000740.1:0-5426 GCA_051652045.1 Microcoleus sp.
GTAGCAGTCCCCAGTCACTTTGCCTTTGTGTTGGTTCGTTTTTACGCACTTCGCTCATAATAGCGTCGCGAAGAGGACGACTGAGATAGGTTTCGATTTTGCTTTGGGTGCGATCGAACTTAGTGCACAATTCTACTGCTCGGTTAGCCATGTAACTTCTGGCAATTTGCAAATAATCTGCTAAAATCAGATCCGGTGTCTGGAAGGCATCGTAAGTGGATTTTGCAGCTAAGTAGCAAGCCAGATCCACATAAGCCAGCAGATAGCTGAGTGCTAATAAATCCGAGTTATTTTTAGTAGCTAGATCGCAGAAATATCTCAGCAAAACTATTTCATCATGTAGCTCTGGATGCTGTTGCAGCAAGCGTATTAAATGTTGTCTCAGGCGATAATCTCGCACTGGGTGAGGATGGGGATTGACTTGATAATAAGTCGAAAATCGATCGATTATGTTTGTCATTCTAGTGACTACTCCCAAATCAATTTTGAGTGGCTGAAGTTATATCGGGCGCGATCGGGCAAGTTATGCCGTGAGGAAATGGCCGAAGTTTTTGGCAGCGACTTCAGTAACGATCGATAGTTTGGGAGTGGGAGGGGATATTTCCAGGAGAGGTTTCTAAAAACCGGGGTATCTGGGGTTGGGTGGGCCACGAGTAACTCATTCAGGGGCTGTACGGTTTGCTATAACGTTATCCTGGGGAGTTGAGGAAATTATGCAGTTGAGTTGGGAAATTGTTTTTTTCGGGGGTGTTAGGGATGTTGGAGCGAGTACCATGTCGGGGGCACTTCGGCGGGGTTTTGGCAGATGACGGGGAGCCAAGAAGCGCAAGGAAAGCGATCTTCTAGACTTTGCAACCTCTCCCGTGCTTCTCTTACTGCTAGATAGAAAGATTTACCGCTGGCGAAGGCGGTGAGGAAGTTTTTCAAGAATTCTTGTGCGACTACATCGGGAACTGGTTCTCGGAAAACGATAATTTGGGGAATGTGTAATTGGGCGAGTTGATTCGCTAATCCTAAACCGTCGCAAGAGTTGAAAATTGCAATTTGCAAGCCGCGCTCGATCGCGGTTTGGAGAGCATTTTTTAACTCAGGAATGCTGAGCTTATCCGTATCGTTGATATAAATCCAACCGTTACTGCCATCTTTTTCGCTGGAACTGTGACCGGAAAAACAGAGGATATCCCAACTTTGTTCAGACCACAATTGTCGATCTAATTCTTGGCGGTTAGGCTTGACAATAAATACGGTTTCTGCATCAATTTGTGCTAGTAACTGTCTGTCTTTATCTATATTAATTTCTTTATCATCACCTAAAACTGATAAGATTCTGATTCTGTTTCTCAAAAATTTTATTTTTTCTAGTCGGTCATAAAAAGGTACGCTCAGGGCTATTTCAGCGTGACGGTACGATTTGCAAAACTCCCAAAGATGCCAGGGGAGATTCCGCAGGTTTCTGTTTTCAGATTGAATAATAACTTGCACTTCATCAGAAGGATTAAATTTTTCCCGCAGGATGCGATCTATAGCTATAAAATGCGCTGAACTTAGCCATTTGTTTAGTTGTTGTTCCAACTTTGCAGCTAAAGTATTAAGATCGGAAGTAGAAAAATTTTTTACTTGTGTTAAGTTTTTGTCAAGCCTGCTGCTTATTCCCCAAGAGCCTTGATAAATTAGTTGTGCCGTTCTGTACTTTTTCAATAAATTTTCTAAGTAACGATCTCCAGGAAGTTTGCCCGAGCATCGGGTTGATAATTGACCATCTTGTGTAAATATTTGAACGCTAACTAATCGAAAACCTTGCCTTAGACTACCTCCCTCAATGTGGAGAATCACTTTATTGTTTTTACCCAACTCTCCTCTACCTAAAAAATTCTGAATTATTGAGACTTCTTGAGAACTTACCATACCCTTCCATGAACTAGAGTATCCATAAACTCTCTTGCCTCTATCTTTATATTTAAACTTAGAGAAGAGTTCGGGCTTTTCCAGATAAAATTTACATTTTAACTCAAAGCTAAAAAGAGATTCTTTGAAGTATCTATTTTCAGGAGAATATTCTAAATAAATAACAAAACATTTTTTTTGCTCATCTCGTGTAACGGCAACTGCTTCCCTATATATCGATTGAGGCTCAATGCAAATTTCATCTGGAATGGCATTTTCAGGCAATGACAGCGCATAGTAAGAAATTTTCCCATCTTCTTTTGGAATTCCACGCCAACAGGTACAAAATTCATAATAACCATTCAAACTACGAAACCGGGTTTTTCCTACTCGTAATGCTGGACATTCTTCAAACTCTCTGGAAAACCTTTTAGCATATCGCGGATCGGGGAAGTAAAATGGTCCCTCTCTTGGTTCGTCATACTCATCAGCTAATGCAACCCATAGAGCATAATCTCTGTCAGCTTGCATTGTAAGTGTTTTCAGTCTACCGTCCGCATCTAATTGTTCAACAATTATCGTATTGACTAGCATAATGTACTTTCCAAATCCTATTGCCCAACAATTGTTACATTTATCACCTCATTTTAGCCGGCTCTGGTCATCGCTGAGCAGACTTCGGCGAGTTATAAATTAATTTCAAATCATTTCCTGAGTTGAGAACCGCAGGCTTCGCAAAACATCACATTTTTCACATTTTCATAGCCGCAATTATGGCACGCGATCGTACTTGAAGAAGGCGGTGCAACGGCAGATTTTACCCCGCACAACTCTTGCCAACTAACCGGATCTTCAGCGGGGTTTTGACAAATAACCGGCAGCCAAGTCGCACAGGGAAATTCGCGCTGCACGCCTTCCAACAATTCCCGTGCTTCTCGTACAGCTAAATACAAAGATTCGCCGCCCGCAAACGCCTCAAGAAAATATTTCAAAAATTCTTGAGCCACTACATCCGGCACCGGTTCTCGCATCACAATTACTTGGGGCATATTCAAATCGGCTAATTGCTTGGCAATTCCTAACCCATCGCAAGAGTTAAAAATTGCCAACTTTAACCCCCTCCCGATTGCGTTTCTCAGAGCCAACTTTAAATGGCTAATTTCTATACTTTTACCATTTCTAATAAAAAGTTTTCCTGTAGTAGCATCAGGTTCGCTCACACTGTGACCTGCAAAAAACAAAATATCCCATCCCTGCCCTCTCGAATCCCTAATCACGGGAGAAACATCTTGTTCTTCTGGTTCTCTGACAAAAACAATTTCTGCCTCTGGTAACTTTTCCTCTAATTCACGCCGATCCCTTTCTAATTTAATTCCCGTACTATCACCAATAATTGCTAAAACTCTCACCTTACTTCTAGTTTTAGGCGAGTTTTGTCGCTGACATACGGAAGAACTCAAAGCTACTTCTGCTTTCTGGTAGTGGTCGAAAAACTCCCACAAATGCCAAGGTAAGCGCCTTAATTCGGCATCTTCAGTTTGAATAATGAACCGCACTTCTTCATCTGGCTTAACGTTCATCAGCAAACGCTGCATTACAGGAGAAAACTCTGGTGATTTTAGCCAATCATTAAGCTGCTGCTTTAAAGCATCGCTGTCTGCTTCTAAATCGCGACGAGAAAAATTTGTTTTCTGTGCTGATTTCGCTTCAATGCGCAACCTCGAACCCATTTGACGGTATCTTGCCTGCCAAGTATTGTATAGCTGCGGTATTTGCGGTGAGGGTGGCAATTGACCGGTAACTGTCCCTAGCAAACGCTGATTATCTTCCCGAATTTCTAGCCTGACTTGCTGAAATCCCTGCTGGCAATCACCCACTATAAAACTCAAGACAACTATTTTTCCCATTCGCATTCCCCTAAAAATCAGCGATACCAAACAAATAATTAATCTAGCAATCCTCGCAGGAGTCATGAATTTTTGAGCCCACCCCAACCCTCCCCTTACTAAGGGGAGGGAGTAGGAATTTCACCTATGACACCAACAAAATAATTATTATCGATCGCCAACAACTTTTCTTCTGCCATCTCTCACCCCTGAACCGGAGCCGATCGCCCGCCGTATAATCCACTAATCTTAGCAGACTTCGGCGGGCGATCGATTAATTTCAAACATTCTATTGAAAATGCTGTAATATATTCGATCGAACGCACTAAAAATTAATGCGAACTTCCCGCAACTGTCGATCGCGCTCCACAGTTAACAGCATTGTATCGGGGCCGCCCTCCAAAAACCTCAGCAACTGGTCAATTTGTCGCAACCGGCGGCCGTTAACCGCCACCAACCGATCGCCCCTTCTTAACCCCGCCGCCGCCGCTACAGAATCCCTTTCTACCGAATCGATCGACAAATTCGATCGATCGATATTCACACCCAAACGTCTGGGAGGATTTTGCTCGGAAAAAGTGCGATCATCCGAATTACTTCTAGCAATTACCTGTTGAATAAATCGTTGAGCTACGGGTGCCGAAGTTGCAAACCCAATCCCCGAATTACTGCGGCCGTCAGGACTCAAAATCGCCTTATTTACCCCAACTAATTGACCTTGAGAATTCAGCAACGGGCCGCCAGAATTACCCGGATTTAAATTTGCATCCGTCTGCAAATCTCCATTACGCCCGATGCGGCTGAGAATTCCTGTTGTTAGAGTTCCCGACAATCCAAACGGACTGCCAATTGCATAAACCCGCTGACCTACTTGAATTCGCGAAGTTTCAGCTAAAGGAATCACCGACAAGCGATCGTTCGTTTCCAGTTGAATCAAAGCTAAATCGTTGGTGACATCTGTTGCTAGCACTCGTCCCCGATAGCGATTGCCATTGCTGCTAACAACCGCTACCAAACCCTGTCTCGCACCCCGAACAACGTGCTCGTTTGTCAGCACTAAACCGTCCGCACGCACGATACTTCCCGAACCAGAACTACCGCCGGCATTAATCGTCACAAATGCAGGCAAAGCTTTTTGATAAACTTGAATTCCTATTTGTTCTGCATCCCCTGTACCGGAAGTTTGAGGAGAGGTTTGGCGGTTTTGAGCGAGGATTTGTTCGGCAGGAGAAATCGCGATCGGTAGCGGAGTTGCCGCTTCTATTTTACTGCAAGCTGTGTTCGCGATCGCCACCAGCGATAACATTGGTAAAATCAGGAGCGATTGAAGTTTCATAGTATTAATTAGCAACAGGAAAATGCTGAAGAAATTAGTGGGAGTAATTCAGACAGGAGTTATGCAAAAAGTAGTTTGACGCGCTATTATTAGCGGTAAGGTGCGCACTGCGCACCCTACATATAGAACCCTTTTGAAATCCATTATTTTCTTAGTCTGCGGAGGCAGACTTTGTTTTTGTAGAAGCGGTTTCAACCGCCGATTCTACAAACCTTTTTAGATCGCGCAACCAGCCCGGCGAATTCTATTCAAACCGCCGCAAGCATCAGAATCGCGGCGGCCGCATTCACCAGCAAGCTGCATGATTACTGACATCGGCG